>CAZXXV010000102.1:0-890 GCA_964644725.1 uncultured bacterium | reverse complement strand
TCGGAACATGCCCCGCCCTTATGACCCACTCAATGGGAATGCTATGGGATACTCCTCCATCTCATCCCACTTTATCCCACCTTCGCGCGCACAATATACCTGGCCGAAATGCCGTGTCAAGAGAATTTATTCAGATTTATCGAAGGGTTTCGATGGTCGGGAAAGGTCAGACAATCTCGGGCCCCATGCGTGGTAGCATCCCACTGCGCGCCACCCCAGGGATGGGCCTCTACCCGTCGGATGGTTGGGGGGTGTCCGGCTGAAAAACGTGCCGCTGGAGAGTGACATGTGGAAGCGGGTGACCGGCAGGATGGTAGTCAGGAGGACGTTAGGACGCACCCGCGCCACGGCTGCTGGTATCGGCGGCGGACGAAAACTTTTGCCTTTTAACGCGACGTCCCCTTTTCGTACGATGCAACGTCCCGGATTCCAAAGAATCTGAAATGCCCATCCAGTAAATCAAGCACTTATCCCGTAATTGGTGTCGGGTACTTTTCGCGGCTCCTTCTCGCATTCCCCTCCCCTCCATCCGGAACCGCATTACGTATTACCGCGATGGCCGATTGACATACGCTTGCGAGACAAGTTATACTTTTTTTGATTGAGTTACCCATTCACATCGGAGGTATGCATCATGGCGATCGTGTCAACCTCGGCCAAGGGGCAGGTGGTGATCCCCGCCGCGCTCCGGAAGAAGATAGGCCTGAAACCCGGCGCCAAGGTGCTGGTGGCCCTGGCCGGCGAGAATCGGGTGACCATCGAACCGATCCCCGACGATCCGATCAAGGCCCTCCGGGGCATCCTGAAAGGTGGCCCCTCCCTGACTAAGGCCCTGCTGCGGGAACGACGAAAGGACCGCCAACGTGAAGCGGAGAAGCTTGCTCGACTCG
>CAZXXV010000101.1:5080-10234 GCA_964644725.1 uncultured bacterium | reverse complement strand
GTTGGCCCCACATCTCCCCAGGGTGAAGGGCAACAAGAACCAGCTCCAGCAGGTCATCATGAACATCATCCTCAACGCCTACCATGCGATGCCCGAAGGCGGGGGCTTAACCATTAGCACGCGCGCGGTATCTGCTGCCCGGCCTGCGGCGGGCCGATTGCCGAGTGTCGAATCGCCCGAGCCTGTCCAACATTTGGCCTCCAATCCACAATCCCTGCCTGTCCGCGGGACGCAGGCAGGCGCAATCGGCAATCCACAATGGGTGGAGGCTCGGTTTTCCGACACAGGATGCGGTATCCTGGAGGAGAACCTCTCTCGCATTTTCGATCCTTTCTTCACCACCATGCCGGTTGGCAGGGGGACGGGTTTGGGCCTCTCCATCGCCTACAGCATCGTCCGGCAACACGGCGGCACCATCCGCGTGGAGAGCCAGGTGGGCACGGGCTCGACCTTCACCGTCAGCCTGCCGGTCGCTCCCCCTCACCTGGTCCTCTCCCCGCACCCGGAGGGTACCCGGGGAGAGGGAGGGGGGTGAGGGGGCGGACCTGACGGCGACTGGAAATTGGGATGCCGGTCCCAGGCGGGGGTAGGACAGCCAAATGCCGAATATTCTGGTCGTGGATGACGAGAAGGATATCTGCTGGGCCCTGGAGAACACTCTGGGGGACGAGGGCTATCACATCACCCAAGTGAACCGGGGGGAGGATGCCATTCGGGAGGTGAAACAGAGATCCTTCGATATGGCCATCGTTGATGTCAAGCTCCCGGGCATGAGCGGCATTGAGGTCTCGCGGGCCATCGGGCAACTGGATCCCCGCCTGAAGATCCTCATAATCTCCGGCTACCACTACGAGGAGGATCAGCCGATCCAGGACGGGATGCGGCAAGGGATCTATCGGGGTTTCATCAGCAAGCCCTTCGAGCTGGATGAGGTCTCGGCCCTCGTGCGGAGAGTCCTTGCAGAGAATGAGAAAAGCCCCTCGTCAACCCGGATTATTCACGAATGCGCCGAGACACCCTCACCGGGTACCCCCTGGGTGCCCTCTCCCACCGCGGGAGAGGGACACAATTCTTGATCCCCTCTCCCCACCGCGGGAGAGGGACAGGGCTTCGTCCCGAGGCTCAGCCCGAGGGGTGAGGGGGCAGCCCAGAGGCAGGAAGCCAGTTCACGAATAATCCGGGTTAATTGGGGGGGGTGAACCTGGGAACCCGCCCTCTTGAAGGAGCATCCAGCCATGAAGGGTGTGATCGACGTCAAGAGTTTGAGAGACATCCGGAGCCTGCGCAGCACTGCGAAGCGGGCCATTCCGAGGGTCCAGAGCTCCGCCTACCTGGACCTCTACATCCTGGAGAAAGAGAAGGAGCGGCTGGAGAAGGAGGCGACCCTGCTGGAGAGGCGTAGCAGGACCATTCTGAAGCGCCTCGAGGACATCCAGCAGCAGGCGGAGAGCCTGGAAAAGTCGGCTTCCCTGACGGAAGGCCGCAAAGGTAAGGATGGAAGGGGGGGAGAACCAAGCGGCCCTGGGAAGAAGTGGAAGACATTCTCCCTGAATTACTAAGTAGTCCGTTCCGCAATTACGCTGACGTATCCGTTCGTGGTGAGCTCGTCGAACGCTCGACTGAGCTCGTCGCAGGCCACGAACGGAGAGCTCGCCCTTCGACAGGCTCAGGGCGAACGGATTCGAAAGCGCATTTACGAAACGCTGCACTAAGCGGGCGGCTGCCACAGGAGCGCTCCTCCAGCAGGGGAGGCTGAAAGCAATGGGGTGGTACAAAGCGGGGACGACGGAGACGGAGGCTCCAGTGGGGAGCAGGATCCTCGTCGTGGATGACCTTCCCCAGAACCTTGAGTTGGTGGAAGCGCATCTAGCCATGCTGGGTCACACGGTCGCGACGGCGTCCAACGGAGTCGACGCTCTCAGGATGATGAAAGAGAACGCCGCTGACCTTATCCTCCTGGACGTCATGATGCCCGGGTTGGACGGTTATGAGGTGTGCCGCCGGTTGAAAGCGGATGGGGCTACGGCCTTCATCCCCGTCCTCATACTCACCGCCCTCTCAGCGCCCGAGGAGATAGGTCGGGCAATGGAAGCGGGGGCGGACGATTTTCTGCAGAAGCCCTTTAGTAGATTGGAGCTGCTCATTCGGGTTCGCTCCCTCCTCCGCATCAAGAAGCTTCGCGATCAGTTGGAGAACTACCGTCGGATGGCCACGGTCGGGGAGATGGTCAGCGGCATCGCCCATGAGATGCGGAACCCTCTGGCCATCACCTCCTCGGCCGCTCAGATCCTCCTGACGAAAGGGGCCGACCCCACGCTCCGGCAGGAGTGCGCCGAGAAGATCCGCACCGCCGTCAACCGGGTTGCAGCAATCGTCGAGAATTTCCTGCGATTCAATCATCCGTCTAACGGTGTGGTGGAGCCACTGGATGTGAGCCCACCCACCACTAGTCCCGTCAGTAATCTCGATGGATTGAAGGCACTCAGCATCCAGGCGTGAGAGAGGAAAACCCGAGGTGATGGACGTCCCCTCACCTTAATCCTCTCCCCCCACCCAGAGGGTACCCGGGGGAGAGGGCGGCGGGTGAGGGGGGGGCGCTGGATGAGAGGCAGGGAATGGGAGAAGAAATGCTCACAGGAAAGCCGGGAGGACCATAAGTGATTATGGAGGCCCTCCATCTCTACTGCGTTGTGGGGGCAGCGGACCAGAGGGAATTCAGCGACATCGGCGCTGATCAGCCCTGCCTGTCTGCCGGGCAGGTGTTTACCGTCCACCATCAGGATATCGCTGCCGTCGTGGGTCCAGCACCAAGGCAGGCATACAGGTCCATGAAAAGAGAGGAGGTCATCCCCCACCTCTTCGCCCACCAGGCCGTCATCGAAAAGATCCTGGCAGAGCGCACGGTGGTCCCGGTGAAATTCGGGACCATGGCCCGGGACGAGGAGGAGGTGCGAACGATTCTGGAGAAGGGCTATCCCCAGCTCAGGGCCGCCCTGGAGGCCATGGAGGGGAAGATCGAGCTGGACGTGGTGGCCCTCTGGAGGGACCTCGATTCCATCCTGCAGGAGATTGGAAAGGAGGAGGAGATCCAGAGAGCGAAGGCAGCCATCGCCACCCGATCCCCAGGCGAGACCACGGAGGAGCGGGTGCGGATCGGCAAGCTGGTCAAGGCTAGGCTGGACCGGTGCCGGGAAGAACGGGCCACGGACATCGTCCAGGCCCTGGAAGGCCTGGCCCAAGACATGCTCCCCCACGCCCTGCTGGACGACCGGATGATCCTCAACACGGCTCTTCTCGTGGAGAGGTCGAGGGAGGGGGAGGTGGGGCAGGCCCTCGAGCGGCTGAACGGCCGATGCGCAGAGCGCGTGGACTTCCGCTGCGTCGGGCCGCTACCCCCTTACAGCTTCAGCACGGTGGAGATCCGGCGATTCGAGGCGGAGCGGATCGAGTGGGCGCGGAGGCTCCTGGGGCTGGGGGAGCAGGCAGGCGCCCTGGAGGCGAAAACCGCCTACCGGCGACTCGCCCATCAGTACCATCCGGACAAGGCTCCCATCCGCCAGGGGACGGGTGAGCGCTTCGAGCAGGTGACCGAGGCCTACAGGGTGCTGGCCGATTACCATGCGGCGGCCGAGGAGGTTCCTCCGGGCGCTGACCCCACCGACGTGGTCGCGGTGAAGCTCTTCCGCTGGGGCGCGGAGGGCTGTGGTGTCTGAAGAGGGGACGTATCTGTACGCCATTATCCCGACGGATCATGAGCGGAACTTCGGGCCCGTCGGCATCGGCGGCCGCGGCGACGAGGTGGGGACGATCGCGTACCGAGACCTCAGTGCGGTGGTCAGCAACTCGCCCCTGGCCAAGCATGTCATCAGCAAAGAGAACCTCCTGGCCCACGAACGGGTCGTGGAGCGCGTCATGCAGGAGTACACCGTGCTGCCGGTCAGGTTCTGCACCGTCGCCGCTAATCCTGAGGAGATCCGGCGGCTGCTGGAGCAGCGGTACCTGGAACTGAAACATCTCCTGCGAGACATGGACGGCAAGGCGGAGTTGGGGGTCAAGGCCTTCTGGCGAAGGATGGAGATCATCTTCCGGGAGATCGTGGACGAGCACGAGGAGATCAAGCGGCTGAGGGCCGAAGTTGCCGGGAAGCCCTCCCGACACGCTCACGCCCAGCAGATCGCCATCGGGGAGATGGTCCAGGCCGCGCTGCAAGCCAAGAAGGAACGGGAGGCGGAGGAGCTCCTGGCGGGGCTCAAGCGGGCCTCCGTGGAGTATCGCCTCAACGGAACCGTCGGGGACAAGATGCTCTTCAATGCTGCGTTCCTGGTGGATCGGAGCCGGGAGAGGGAGTTCGACGAGTTGGTGGAGCGGCTGGACCTTCACTACCGCGAGCGGATCAAGTTCGCCTACGTGGGGCCCGTCCCGCCCTACAACTTCGTCAACATCACCCTCCACCCTGAAGAGTGACCACCACGCCATGGCCGGCGACGGGAAGTACATCTACTGCATCACCGAGGACGGCCAGGGTGAGACCTTTGGCCCCCTGGGAATCGGGGGCCGGGGGGATCAACTTCGCGCCATCCATTATCGGGATATCGGAGCGGTGGTCACCGACGCGGCCATCAGGCGGTATCCGGTCTCCCGGGAGAACTCGCTGGCCCACGAGCGGGCCATCGAGGCGGTCTTCAAAGGTCACACTGTCCTCCCGGTCAGGTTCTGCACCATCGCCGAGGACGAGGTGAAGGTGCGGGCCATCCTGGAGCGGGAGTACGCCGAGTTCAAGGGCCTCCTGGAGCGGATGCGGGGCAAGGTGGAGCTGGGCCTGAAAGCGATCTTCCACGAGGAACTGATCTACCAGGACATCCTGGAGGGCCACGAGGAGATCAGGCGGCGAAAGAAAGCCGTGGCTGCCATGCCCCCACAGGAGGCCCACTGGCAGCTCGTCGAGATCGGGAGGATGGTGGAGGTAGCGCTGGAGGTCGAGAAGGCCAGGGTCCGGGAGGAGATCCTGGAGGCCCTCAAGGGGGCCTGTCACGACTTCCGCCTGACCCACCGGATCCTCGGTGAGCGAATGATCATGAACGCCGCTTTCCTGGTGGATCGCGCCCAGGAGGCGGAGTTTGACCGCAGGATGGACGGGCTGGCGGAGCGGTACGG
>CAZXXV010000101.1:2305-4980 GCA_964644725.1 uncultured bacterium | reverse complement strand
CCATGCTTCTAGTGGATGATTTGCTTGCGCTTCCTTTCAAGGGCCTCTTCGGCATCTTTCAGAAGATCAGCGAGATGGCGGACCGGGAATTTACCGACGAGGCCTACATCCAGGAGAAACTCTTGGAACTCCAGCTCCTGTACGAGATGGACGAAATCGGCGAGGAGGAGTATGGCCGCGAGGCGGCGGAGTGGGAGGCAAGGCTCAACGCTGCCAGGGGGGCCGAGGCGGGAGAAGAACCGGGCGAGGAAGCGAGGGTGCGAGAATCGAGGGCGGCCTGACTGCGCCGCAGAGCCCTAACCCGGCGTAGCCGGAAACAAACAGGACACATCTGCAAAGAAATATCGAATGTCGAACAGCGAATGACGAATTTCGAACGAGAGGTATTTCTGGGACAGCTCCTGCTCGGCTGAGCTCGCGACGAAGCCCCTCGGCGTTCGTCATTCGATATTCCGTGTTCGATATTCGACATTTCGCAACGAGGGTGAATACTAAGGATCTACAGGCGTTCTCAAGAAGATCAGGGGGTGGAGCCATGGGAGGCGCTTTCAAATGTCCGGGGTGTGGGGATACGACCTGGGGGGCGCTGGACTGCTGTCCAAAGTGCGGCGAGTCCCTCTTCCAGAAATGCTCGGCGTGCGGGCGAACCTGGCGGTACATCTACAGGGACGAATATCGGTTCTGCCCGTCCTGCGGCACCAGGGTCGAGCCTGTGAAACTGGAAAGATAGGGGCGGGGCCATGCCACAAGGCATCACTCACGGCATCCAGGCGACCAACCTGGCCGACATCCTGGAACGGGTCCTGGATAAAGGGATCGTCATCGCGGGGGACATCAAGGTCAGCATCGCCGACATCGAGCTGCTGACCATCAAGATCAGGCTCCTCGTGGCCTCGGTGGAGAAAGCCAAGGAGATGGGCATTGACTGGTGGCAGAGCGACCCCGCCCTCTCCTCGAAAGCCAAGGCCCTCGAGGAAGACAACCGAGATCTCAAGGAACGCCTCGATCGGTTGGAGGCGCGGATACAGGCGCAGTGATGTGCTGCTCCGCCTTGGGCGGATAAACAGGCAGTGATGCCGACGGGGGGCGAGTCTCATGGCCAGGAACAAGAAGAGCGAGCGAGGCGAAGGCGAGATCAACCTGGGGCTGGGAGGGGTTTTCCGGGGGCTGGGGAACCTCATTGACCTCCTCACCGAGATGGCCGAGGAGGGGAAGACGGAGGTCAGCCGCACCGGAGAACTGAAAGGCAAGGAGCTGAAGGGGGTCTACGGATTCAACATCAAAATCGGCCTGGGGGGGACCCCCACCGTCGAAACATTCGGGAACATCAGAAAGACCAAGGAAGGCCCGGTGGTGGAGGAGGTGCGGGAGCCGCTGCTGGATGTGCTCGACGAGGGCGACTCGTTCCGCATCATCGCCGAACTCCCGGGGGTCGAGGCCGGCGACATCAAGCTGGATCTGAAGGACGACATCCTCACCATCGCCGCCGAGAGCAAGGACCTGCCTACCGGCCAGGCAGGCCGGAAATACAGCAAGGAGGTCCTCCTCTCTTCGCGGGCGCAGCCCGGACCTCCGACGATGTCCTACCGGAACGGCATCCTGGAGGTCCGCGTGCGCAAGGCCCCGACGGGGTAGGAGCACCGGATGCCGCAGCTCATCCTCTTCGGGGGGAAAGGCGGGGTGGGAAAGACGACCTGCGCGTCCGCCGCCGCCGTGCAACGGGCCGATGCGGGAATGAGAACGCTCCTGCTCTCCAGCGACCCGGCTCACTCTCTCTCGGACTGCTTGGAGCAGGAGATCGGCCCTGAGATCAGGTCTGTGGACGGGGTGAGAGACTTACGGGCCGTGGAGATGGACGCCGAAAAGCTCTACATGGAGTTCCGGGAGGAGCACGGCGAGGAGATCAGCCGCATCCTGGAGACCGGTACCTACCTGGATACCGAGGACATCGCCGGCCTCCTCTCCCTTCCCATCCCCGGCCTGGATGAGGTCATGGGCTTCAAAGAGCTGGTAGACCTGATGGAGAAGGAGGAGTACGACCTCTACGTCCTGGACACTGCCCCGACGGGGCATGCCCTCCGCCTCCTGGCTCTGCCGGAGGTTCTGGATCAGTGGATACGGATTCTGGCCAAGATCCGGTACAAGTACCAGTATGTGGTCTCCCGGCTCGCGGGCAAGGAGGTGCACGAGACCGCCGACGATTTCCTCTTCACCATGAAGCGGGCGCTGAAGAAGGTTCACGCCCTGCTCCGAGATCCCGACCGCTGCGAGTTCGTCGTGGTCACCGTTCCCGAGGCGATGGTCATCGCCGAGACGCGGCGCCTGACGAAGGCCCTGGCCGCGTTCGGGATCCCGATGAAGCACCTCATCGTCAACCGGGTGGTCTCCTCGGAGCGCCAGGATTGCCTCTTCTGCCTCGAGCGGTGGCAGGAGCAGCGGGGGTATCTTCAGGAGATAGAGACGACCTTTTCCGCTTATCTGCGGTTCAAGCTTCTGGAGCTTCCCCGTCAGGTGCGGGGGGTACGGATGCTGCGCGACCTTCCCTGTCCCCCGTCCCTGGCCGGCCGGGTCCCTTCGGCCTTGAGGTGAACGTGCCGCGCGCAAGACGATGGGCGCTCGTCGGCGAGGATCGGGCGGAAATCGGAGGGGCCCTGAGGCCCTGACCTGTCAGGGTG
>CAZXXV010000101.1:0-2205 GCA_964644725.1 uncultured bacterium | reverse complement strand
ACCGAGGCCCTCTCCAAAGATGTGGGGAGGGGGCTCGCCCGGCTGGACCCCGAGGACCTGAAGCGTCTTGGCATGGAGGTGGGCGACATCGTCAGGATCGGCGGGAAGCGCGCCACCGTCGCGAAGGCCATGCCGGCCTACGCGGAGGCCAGGGGGAAGGGCATCGTGCAGGTGGATGGCCTGATCCGGGCCAACGCCCAGGTCGGACTGGACGAGAAGGTGACCGTAGCCGGCATCCCGGTCCGGCCGGCCGCCCGGATCGTCCTCTCCCCGCTCTCCCCGATGCGGGCCACGCAGAAGGAGCGCGATACCCGCTACATCGCCAGGCTCATCGAGGGCCTGCCGGTCCTGGCTGGCGACCGGATCCGGGCCAACCTCTTCGGCACCCTCTCACAGGAGTTCATGGTCGTGGAGACCGCACCCGAGGGCGCCGTGGTGATCCACCCCACTACCACCCTGCGGATCAAGGAGGCGGAGGGTCCGGGGGAAGCCGCCCGGGTCTCCTACGAGGACATCGGCGGGTTGGACAAGGAGATCCAGCGCGTCCGCGAGATGATCGAGCTCCCCCTGAAGTACCCGGAGGTCTTCGAGCGGCTCGGCATCGGGGCCCCCAAGGGGGTCCTCCTCCACGGCCCGCCGGGTTGCGGCAAGACCCTCATCGCCCGGGCCGTCGCCAAGGAAACGGACGCCCACTTCCTGGCGGTGAGCGGCCCCGAGGTCATCCACAAGTTCTATGGGGAGAGCGAGGCCAAGCTCCGGAAGATCTTCGAGGAGGCCGAGCAGCACGCCCCCAGCATCGTCTTCCTGGACGAGATTGACGCCATCGCGCCCAAGCGCGAAACCGTCGTCGGCGAGGTGGAGAAACGGGTGGTGGCGCAACTGTTGGCCCTCCTGGACGGCCTCCGGTCCCGTGGGCAGGTGATCGTCATCGGCGCCACCAACATCCCCAACGTCCTCGACCCGGCCCTGCGCCGGCCCGGGCGCTTCGACCGGGAGATCGCCATCCGCATCCCCGACCGTAAGGGGCGGCGGGAGATCCTGGAGATCCACACACGCGGTATGCCCCTGGCCGAGGAGGTGGACCTGGAGGAGCTGGCCGAGATCACGCACGGCTTCGTGGGCGCAGACCTGGAGGCCCTGTGCCGCGAGGCGGCCATGGTGGCCCTGCGGGCCGTCCTGCCGCGGATCGAGTTCGACGTAGGGGCTATCCCCTACGAGACCCTCATGGAGATCCGGATCACGAGGGACCATTTCTTCGAGGCCTTGAAGGAGGTGGAGCCGTCGGCCCTCCGGGAGATCGCCGTGGAGGTCCCGGACGTCCGGTGGGAGGACGTGGGTGGGCTGCAAGCGGTGAGAGAGGATCTGCTGGAGGCCATCGAGTGGCCCCTGAAATACGCGCCCCTTTTCAAACATGCGGGGGCCAGGCCGCCGAAGGGCATCCTCCTCCATGGTCTGCCAGGGACAGGAAAGACCCTCTTGGCCAAGGCGGTGGCCACCGAGAGCCGGGCCAATTTCATCTCTGTCAAGGGCCCCCAGCTCATGTCCAAGTGGGTCGGGGAGGCAGAGCGAGGGGTGCGGGAAGTCTTCAAACGGGCCAAGCAGGCCGCCCCTTCCATCATCTTCTTCGACGAGATTGACGCCCTGGCCCCGAAGCGAGGCCTGGGGGACGCCTCAGGCGTCGCCGAGCGGGTCATCAGTCAGCTCCTCACGGAGCTGGATGGGATCGAGGAGCTTCGGGGAGTGGTGGTGCTGGGGGCGACGAACCGCCTGGACATGCTGGACCCGGCCCTCCTCCGGCCTGGGCGGTTCGACCTCCTCATCCAGCTCCCCCTGCCCGACGAGGCGGGGCGGCTGGAGATCTTCCGGATTCACACGCGAGGGAAGCCGCTGGCGGGAGACGTGGATCTGGCGTGCCTTGCCCAGGAGACCGAGGGGTGCGCGGGGGCGGAGATCGAGGCCATCTGCCGCAAGGCGACGATGCTGGCCATCCGCGAGTACCTGTCTGGGTCGGCCTCTGGCCTGCCTGTCGCCGAGCGACGGCAGACAGGGCTCCCAGGGGCGGCGGGCCAGGCGGGGGGAGAACCGGCCTTTAGGGGATTTGCGATCCGGATGACCCATCTGCACGGGGCTCGGGAGCTGGTGGGCAAGGTCTAAGTGCTGCCGAACGCAAATACGGTGACACTCATTTCTGCTCCCTCTCCCTGG
>CAZXXV010000100.1:7897-10283 GCA_964644725.1 uncultured bacterium | reverse complement strand
GACTTTGCCTCAAAGTTAGCGCATATGCCCCACCGGGGGGAGAGGCAGAGGTGAGGGGGTCAGGCCGCGACCTCCTCAACCTTGCGCGCCGTCAACTCCGCATGGTAACTGCTGCGGACCAACGGTCCCGAATAGACCGCCTTGAACCCCAGGGCGTACCCCGCCTCTTCCAGGGCCTTGAACCGATCGGGATGCACGAACTGCGCGACCGGCAGGTGTTGCTTCGTCGGCTGCAGGTACTGGCCGATGGTGAGGATGTCACACCCCACCCCGCGGACATCCCGTATCAGCGCCAGGACTTCCTCCTCGGTCTCGCCTAGGCCCAGCATGATCCCGGTCTTGGTGATGGGTTGCCCCAGCTCCTTGGCGATCCGCAGGACCTCGAGGGAGCGATGGTAGCGAGCCTGGACCCGGACCTGCTTGGACAGCCGCTCCACCGTCTCCAGGTTGTGGTTGAAGACGGTCGGCTGGCTCTCGACCACGGTGCGGATGCTCTCTCGGCTCGCCTTGAAGTCCGGGACCAGCACCTCCACCTGGGCCGCGGGATTCAATTCGTGAATGGCGCGGACCGTAGCGGCAAAGTGCGCGGCCCCGCCGTCCTTGAGGTCGTCCCGGGCCACCGAGGTCACGACCACGAACCTGAGGCCGAGCCGCCGGCTCACCTCGGCCACGCGCCGGGGCTCCTCCGGGTCGGGCGGTGCGGGCCGTCCGGTGGTGACGGCGCAGAAGCCGCAGCTGCGCGTGCAGGTCTCCCCCAGCAGCATGAAGGTGGCCGTCCCGCGCGTCCAGCACTCGCCCTGGTTGGGGCAGCGGGCCTCCTCGCACACCGTGTGCAGGCGGGACCCACCGAGCAGCACCCGCATGTCGTGCACCCGCTCCCAGTGGCCCGACTTGGCGCGTAGCCACGGCGGGAGCCGCCGCGCCGGTGGCGCCAGCGGCACCATTCCCTCAATCTGCAAAAGCTCCATCGTCATCGGCTTTCTGTGCTGACCGGCTGTCGCCGACCGATCTACGAGGCCCGCAGGCGCGCTTTGTGGATCGCCTGCCCGTGGACATCATGCATGGCCTCGCCCACCGCCTCAGGCAGCGTGGGGTGGGAATGGATCGCCTCCGCCACCTGCCGCGCGGTGAGGCCATGGCGGACGGCCAGCACCGCCTCCGCGATGATATCGGTGGCGTGTGGGCCCACGATCCCAACGCCCAGGACCTTGTCGGTCTGCGCGTCGGCCATCACCTTCACCATGCCTGCCGTCTCCCCGATGCACATGGCCTTGCCCAGGGCGGCGAAGTTGAAGCGGCCCACCTTCACGGCGCGTCCCTGCTCCTTCGCCTTGGGCTCGGATAGGCCCACGCTGGCAATCTCCGGGTCGGTGTAGACACAATTGGGGATCGCGAAGTAATCCATCGCTTCGTAGTCGCCTGTCGCATTCGCCGCCGCCACCAGCCCCTGCATCGAGGCCACGTGCGCCAGAAGCGAGATGCCGGTGACATCCCCGATGGCATAGATCCCGGGGATGGAGGTCTCCATGCGATCGTTCACCAGGATGGCTCCCCGCTCGGTCTTCACCCCCACCGTCTCCAGGCCAATCCCCTGGCTGTTGAGGCGTCGCCCCGTGGCGATGAGGACACGCTTCGCCTCCAGGCTGGTGCCGCCACTGATCTGGACGCGGATACCGGAGGGCATGCGCTCCACCTTCTCCACCTTCGCGCCCACGTGGAAGCTGACACCCTGTTTCTGCAGCGCTCCCTGGAGGACGCGGACGAGCATCGGATCCTCCATGGGGAGCACCTGCGGCAGCATCTCCACCACCGCCACCTGGGTACCCAGGCTGCTCAGCATGGAGGCAAACTCCATTCCGATGGCACCACCGCCCACGATGAGGAAGGTGCTGGGCAACTCGGGCAGCCGGAGGGCCTCGGTGCTGGTCAGCACCCGCTCGCCATCCATCTGCACGCCAGGGATACCCGCCGGCTCAGAGCCTGTGGCAATGATGATGGCCTTTCCCGTGACGGTCTCCGCGGCGCCATTGGTGGAAACCTTGACAGTCCGGGCATCCACCAGGCTGCCCACGCCTTGCTTGACCTCGACCTTGGCCGCTTGCAGCAGCGTGTGGACGCCCTTCACCTGGGTGCTGACGATGTCGTTCTTCCGGCTCTGGGCCTTGCCCCAATCAAAGTTCCATTGGCTTGCGGTGACGCCGAAGGCCCCCCCCTCCTTTGCCCGCTTCCACAGGGCGGCCGAGTGGATCAGAGCCTTGGAGGGGATGCACCCGCGGTTCAGACACGTGCCGCCGACTACGTCCTTTTCGATGAGACAGACCTTCGCCCCGAGCTGGGCGGCGCGCAGGGCAGCCACATAGCCGCCCGGACCGGCACCCAGGATCAC
>CAZXXV010000100.1:0-7797 GCA_964644725.1 uncultured bacterium | reverse complement strand
GGCTCACGGCTCTCGGGTCTAGGCTCTCGGCCACCCAGGGGGTACCCGGCTCTCAGCTCCTAGAATAACGAAGCCCCCGACCGGGGGCTTGACCGAAACGATGCCGGAGTTCAGCGGACCAAAAAGTCAGCAGGAATTCCGACCCCTCCACTGCATCAAATCCTTTCGTCTCGCGACCTTTCATTCGCGAGGCTACCAAACGAACCCAGGGGTGTCAACGTGTTTTTCCTCGAGGATTTTTCCGGAGAATTCCGAACCGGACTAGCCTTCGGCTGCGTAACGATCGAGCACTTCCAGGATCGCCGCGTGGAGCGCGGGGGTGGATGCGGCCACGATACTCTGGCCCTGCGTCATGGAACGGATGGGAGCCAGAGGTTTTCCGAAGCGATCCGAGACCGTTCCGCCCGCCTCCGTGACGATGAGATATGCGGCCATGTAGTTCTCGGGGCTGAGGGTTTCGCGGACGTCCACGTAGGCATCAGCGCCCCCAGACGCCACGGCGACAAACTCGAAGGCCGCGCTGCCGAAGTCGCGTGCGTCCTTGATGATCCGCAGCAGCGGATACAGGCGCGAGACAGCCGGGCTTCCTCCAAAGTTGAAATCAATGGTGACCAGGGCATCCGACAGCTTGCTCACCGTGGAAGGACGGATGAGTTGCCCGTTCCGCCATGCTCCCGATCCCTTCTCTGCCTCGTAGATCGTCCCGCCGAAGACCCCGCCCACCAGTGCGACGGCAACCGCCTCGGGCCTGGGGAGATCCTCGCCTGGGAGTAGGGCCAGAGAGACACAGGACAGCTCATTTCCTCGAGCGAAGTTCTCAGATCCATCTACCGGATCCACGATGAGCGTCCAGCGCGCGGCTCCTGACCGGGTCCGGACCTCGCCGCGCTCCTCGGTCAGGATGCGGACCGGCTCGGCGATCTCGCGGGCACAAGAGTTGATGATCCGTTCTTCGGCCAGATAGTCGAACTCTCTGGTCACATCGCCTCGGGCGTTGGTCTGGACCGTCGCCAGCTTCCGCAAGCCTTCCCCGAGCAGGAACTGCCGCACCTCCGTGAACATCGTCCGCAGGTGTCTCCGCATGTCGGTCATGAGCACTCCGTTCCAGGTTTCACCGACCTCGACCTATCCGCACCAGATTTCGCAGATTCACACACAGGGCGCGCGCAGAAAAGGTCGGGGCTTGTTCTGGTCGATCACCCACTTGACTACTTGACCAATCGACCAGTTGACAGTTCTCCCTCACATCCGCTCGGGCGCCGATACCCCGAGCAGGGTAAGCCCGTTGGCGACCACCTGTCGCACCGCCGCGACCATCGCCAGCCGCGCGCGGCTGAGGTCGCGGTCGCCGGAGATCACCCGCTCTTCGGTGTCTTTGTACTTCGTGAAGTAGCCGTGGAAAGCGGCCGCCAGCTCTTGCAGATATGTGGTCACCCGGTGCGGCTCATAGGCCAGCGCCGCATTCAACACCATCTCGGGATAGACCGCCAGGCGCTTCAGGATTCCCAGCTCCTCCGGCAGGGTCAGCCGGCCGAGGTCGGCATCCGTGTAGGGCCCCGGCAGGCCCGCCTCGGCCGCCTTGCGCGCCATGCTGCAGGCGCGGGCGTGGGCGTACTGGACGTAGAAGACCGGGTTGTCCATCGTCTGTCGCTTTGCCACCTCGATGTCGAAGTCGAGTTGGGCCTCGGACCGGCGGGTGAGGAAGAGGAAGCGGGCCGCATCCTTTCCTACCTCGCTCACGACCTCGCGCAGCTCTACAAACTCCCCGGTCCGTTTCGACATCGGGACCGGAGCGCCGCCGCGCAGGACCTTCACCATCTGGAGCAGGATCACCCGGAGGACTTCCGGGTCGTGGCCCAAAGCCTGAATCGCTGCCTTCACCCGCGGGATGTAGCCGCCGTGATCAGCCCCCCAGATATTGACGAGCCGGGCAAAGCCGCGGTGAATCTTGTTGGCGTGGTAGGCGATGTCCGAAGTAAAGTACGTGGGCTCCCCATTGCTCCGGATCAGGATGCGATCCTTCTCGTCCCCGAAGTCGCTGGCGCGGAAACCGACGGCCTTCCCGTCCTCGTAGAGGTATCCCCCGGCGCGGAGAGTCGCCAGGACGGCTTCCACCTCGCCGGAATCGTACAGGCTCCGTTCCGAGACCCACGAGTCAAAGACCACGCCGAAGGCGCGGAGGTCCGCCTCGATCTCCCCCACGAGGATGCGGGACGCCCGCTTGGTGCAGGTGGAAATCGCCTGGTCCGTCTCGAGGTCGGCCAGGCCGGGGACGGTCGCGGCCACCTGCTCCGCTAATTCCCGGATGTAGTCCCCATGGTAGCCGTTCTCGGGGAACTGGACCGCTCTCCCGCACGCCTCCAGGTGCCGCGCCCAGACCGATTCCCCCAGAAGGCGCATCTGGCTCCCGGTGTCGTTGATGTAGTACTCGCGCTCGACGCGGTAGCCCACCGCTTCGAGCAGACTCGCGATGGCATCGCCCAGGGCGGCCCCGCGTCCATGCCCCACATGGAGCGGCCCTGTCGGGTTCGCGCTCACGAACTCCACCTGGGCCCGCCGTCCCTGTCCGACGGTGGTACACCCATAGGCAGCTCCATCCGCCAGGACCTTCCGGATCACCCCGTGCCACCAGCCATTCGCCACGAAGATATTGAGGTATCCCGGGCCCGCAACCTCGACCTTCGCGACCAACACGGGGTCCGGATTCACCGCTCGCTGGATCGCCGTGGCGACATCTCGGGGAGACCGTCGGACCTGTTTTGACAGGGCGAAGCTCACGGTAGTGGACAGGTCGCCGAATGTCGGCTCCGGGGGATACTCCCAGGTGATCTCTGGCATGGTCACGGGTGGCCAGCCCTGCTCTGCGCCTGCGCGAGCTACGGCGTCCGCCAGGGCGGCACCCAGCCTTCTCTTGAGTTCTTCCACAAGGAATCCTCAGTCCATCAAGTTAGAGAATGGGTATCAACCTCCCGGAGGCTCCCCGGGTTTCCTCTTCGCCTTACGCCTCACGCTTCACGCCTCACGCTTCACGCCTCACGTTTCACGCTTCACGTTTCACGCTTCACGTTTCACGTTTCACGCTTCACGTGTCCCGCCTTCTGTCTCCTGCCTTCTGCCGCCTGCCGCCTGCGTTCTGGCCGAGGCGCTCTCCGGGAACTCGAACGCCTGGATCTCCATCTGGCCCAGGCCCATCTGGACTAGCTTCTCGATGTCGAGGTTGGACTCGGCTGCCCTCACTTCTTCCAGGCTGGAGATGGTTGCCGGATGCCGCGGCACGAACAACCGGCAGCAGTCCTGGTCCGGGATGATCGAGATCTCGTAGGTCCCCAGTCCCCGCGCCTGCTGGACGATCTCTTCCTTGTCGCTGCCGATCAAGGGGCGCAGCACGGGCACCCCGACCGCCTCCTCGATCACGGCCAGGTTGTCCAGCGTCTGGGACGCGACCTGCCCGAGGCTTTCGCCCGTGACCAGGGCCTTGGCGTGCTCCCGACGAGCGATCTGTTCCGCAATTCGGCCCATCAGCCGCCGGTACAGCACGACCCGCAGGGGCGCTGGCGCGCCCACCACGACCTCCCGCTGGATTTCCCCGAAGGGCACAAGGTACAGGTGGGACTGGTACTGAAAGCGCGTCAGGGCCCGCGTCAGCTCCACGGCCTTCGTCCGGGAGGTGCCGTTCAGGAACGGAAAGCCGTGGAAATGGACGAAGATCACCTGGCACCCGCGCTTCATCAGACGGTGGGCAGCCACCGGGGAGTCAATGCCGCCTGACAGCAGGGACACCACCCGCCCGCTCACGCCGACCGGGAGCCCACCGGGCCCCGGGTCACGGCCGCAGGAGAAGTAGGTGTCGCGCGGCAAGACCTCGACGTGGATCGTGAGGTCGGGCTGCTCCAAATCCACCGCGGCGTGCGTCTCACCCTGGACGAACGCACCCAATTCGCGATTGACCTCCTCGGAAGTCAGGGGAAACTGCTTGAAGGCCCGCCTGGTCGCGACTTTGAAGGAGCGAAATGACCGGCCTTCGAGCGCCTTCCCCACCGCCGCCTTCAGGGCCGCCATGTCGGGTTCCACGCGCTCCGCCAGAGCGAAGTTGGCGATGCCGAAGACCGAGCGGAGCCGGTCGCGGATCACCTGCCAGTCTGCCTCACGGGTGAGGATGAGCACCATGCGACCCGACCGCTCCTCGACCCGGCGCACGCCGGCCCCCGCCGTCGCCCGGAGCAGATTCGCCTCGAGTCGCCGGAGGAACATGGGCTGGTTCTTCCCCTTGAGCCCGATCTCGTTGTAATGGACCATCACACAGCGCATGGCCTCTCCTGAAGGGCAATAAAGTATCATTCTCCCGCCACGAACCCAAGGAGAAAGTCGCTGACGTCAGGCAGAGGCGGTTGACATCCGAAAGGAAAGAGGCGGCGGGAACGAAGGGCGTGCAGACCGCCGGCCTGGGCGTCGGAGGATCCAGCTCAGATCACGGTCTCGGTACTCCGCCAGAGATACCAGCAAGCCACACTGCAGTGGGGGTGCCACTTCGCCCCCAACTTCTCCACTCTGGCCGGGGTGGGCAGTTTCCAGAGCCGATAGGCCCTCCGAATCGCCGACCGGATTCCCAGATCCCCTGTTGCCAGGATGTCGGGTCGGCGAAGAGCGAAGATGAGAAACATCTGCGCGGTCCAAACCCCGACGCCCTTGACGGTCGTCAAGTGTTGGATCACCTCGTCATCGGACAGCGTGGCCAGCCGAGAGAACTCGATGAGCTCGGCCTCGGTTCTCTCCGCGAGATCGCGGATATACTTCACCTTTTGCCGGGAGAGACCAAGCCCTTGCATCTGTGCGGAGGTCAGGGCCAGGACCTCCCGCGGGGTCATCCGCGACCCATTTCCGAGGGCCTCCTTGAATCGAGCGAAGATGGCCCGCGCGGCCTTGCCGTTGAGTTGCTGGAAGACAATGCTCCGGACCAGCGTCTCGAAGTCGGGTTCGGCGTACTGAATCTTGCAGGGCCCCACCCGTTCGATGATCTCACCAAGAACAGGATCTGCCTCCTTAAGATACACGCTTGCACGTCGCATGGATCCATACCGTCTAATCAGGGGGTGCCTTCGCTGCTCTTTAAGGGCAATTTGCAGTGTAGACACCAAGGCGTCCAAGGGTTAGACCCCACCCGGCGCATGTGGAAAAGCCTCCCGCATCGCGGACAGCGAGAGAGACTGACCTGAAGGCTAGCGAGTGCAAAGAGGACCATCCAGAAGGACGCGAAATACATCGCGAGCGTATCGGATCGGCTGAGGACCGCGAATGTACCAACGACCGGTAAGCTCAGGAAGATTATCCATACGTCGGGGCGGCGACGACAAATCCTAGAAAGACCGACTTGAATGACCTCTTGGGAGAGTGGCTGATTATCCTTCAAGGATTCCGTTGCGTATTCGCTTTCCGAAAGGGCACGGAGCGCTCCCGAATCAACTGCCCCGCGCAACTCACGGGCCCGTGATTGGTGCTCGGCAGAAACTAGGAGCTGTGCGCCTGGGGAGAAACCGAGGACAGGCGCGGCACCCATGGGATCGTTTCTCGCGAGCGTACATTGGATCCCTTCAGACTCAAGAAAAGCGGCAGCAGCGCGGGCTTCAGATTCTGTGAGGAAGGGTCGAGTAGCGACCTTGTAGGGGGTGCCCATGGCCAGCTCGATTCTTCGAACGCGGACGCTAGAACAGCTCCTCCAGGCTCTTGTAGGTGCGCTCTGTGCGCAGGGCGACCTTGCCAATGAGGATAGCCTCTTCCTTCTCGAGGATCTTGTAGATGACGCGGTAGCGCCTGATCCGCAGTCGGTAAACGTCTCGAGCGAGAGTCTTTATCCCTTTGGCCCTGGGTTGTTCCGCCAGATTCCGGATGCGGGTAACCACAAAGTCCCGGTCGTCCTGAGGCACGGCGGCCAACTGCTTCTCTACCGATCGGCTTGCCACCCTGATGGTGTAGGGCATCTCAGCGGCGACCTTTGAGCTTCTTCACCACATCTTCAAAGTCCTTCCCACCAGTACGCCGATATTCCTGCTCAGCTTGCAGCATGTCCCGCAGGTCCTCGAGGTCCTGGAGAAGTTCCTCATACTCCCTGATGGGCAGCAGTGCAGCCATGGGAACCCCATGTTTGCCGATAAGCGTGCGCCTCTGCTCCAGGAACGCCTCTTGGACGAGGCTGGTTAGGCGAGCCCGGGCCGCCGTGATGTTCAAGACTTTGGCCATTGTGTCTCCTCCGCCATAGGGATGCCGTCAATATGACAAATCTGTACAGACTTGTAAAGGTCTTCGTTGGCCGCAGCGTGCCGAACGATCATCTCACGGTTCCACGTCTCCGAGTTCGAACGCCCCGCGAGGTGGGGGTAGTTAGGAAGTGCGTTCCAATTCAGGCGGATTCGGTTGTAGTGCGGTGATCAAGGGCCGCGGACACCAAGCCGCGGGCCGTGGCCTCGACTCTCAGGACCGGGCGACCAAAATGGGATCCGAGGCCCTCGAGGGAGAGATCATCCAGCAGGATGTCCTCGCCCTCCCTCAGCGTCAGCGAGGGGGTCAGAATGGCGTCCCCCAGGCGATCTCGCTGCCGATCGAGGGTCTTGACGATGTCCGTACCGGTTACGCAGGGTTCACCACATGGAGCTTCTCGCCTCTCAGGAACGCTTCGAGCGTGGCGATGGCAATCCGCAGCATGTTCAGCCCTGCTTCCCGCGTGTTATAGCCGATGTGCGGCGTGATCAGCACGTTGGGCAGCGACCTGAACAGGTAGTCCTTGGGGAATGGCTCTTCCTCATGCACATCCAGGGCGGCGCCTGCAATCTTCCCCTCTTTGAGCAGCGCCGCCAGCGCCTGGACATCGACGATCTTCGCCCGAGCGGTGTTGATGAAATATGCCGAAGGCTTCATCCTGCTGAGCAGCGAGCGGGAAACCAACCGTTCCGTTTGCGCGTTGTAGGCGAGGTGGATGGCGATCACGTCCGCGCTGGAGAACAGCTCCTCCAAGGAGACCAGCCTGAGCCCATGCTTGGCTCGCTCCGGCCTGGCGTTCCTCGTCCAGCCCACGACCTTCATGCCGATTCCCGCTCCAAGCCGTGCCACCTCGGTGCCGATCGCTCCCAGTCCGACGACCCCCAGGATCTTCCCGTGCAGCTCCCGACCCTGAAATCGGATGGTTTCCCATTCCCCCTTTTGCAGGCTGTGATACGAGAAGGCGATGTGCCGGATGAGCGACAGGATCATCCCGAGAGTGAACTCGGCGACGGAGGTCGCCCCGTAATCGGGCGTATAGGTGACGGTGACTCTCTTCCTTGTTGCGGCCTCGACATCAATGCAGTTCGAGTAGCCAATGCCCAGGAAGCAAATGAACTTCAACTTCTCGCATCGCTGGATGACCTCGGCATCCATGACGGAATAGTCCAGGAACACCACCTCGGCATCCTTGAGCCTTGCGATAAGATCCGCCTTGTCCTTGGGGGGGGTCTTGTAGAAGTCCACGCTGCCGATCTTTTCCAGCGGCAACAGGTCCTCGGGGGTTTGAACACAGCCGGTACCCTCTGGAAACACGATGCGCATGATACCTCCCTCCTTGTGAGCACCAAAAAAGGATTCGTCTCCCTTCGGTGAGCGCGCAGGGACGTAGCCCCCGCGCCGGAAGCTATGCCGGGCCAAACCCGTTGTCAATAGGCGGCGCCGGAAAAGCATCCCGAACCCCACGAATATCCCGCGGGGTTTCCTGCTAGCCCATTTTCGCCAGTTCGAAGCCAAAATTGGGTCGCCAGCGGATTGCAGCCCTTG
>CAZXXV010000099.1:0-10287 GCA_964644725.1 uncultured bacterium | reverse complement strand
GCCCGAAAAGGCTGAGGGGGGCATCAAGGCGTCAGAACCCGGTAGCCACACCGGCCACGCCTGAGTCCTTGCGTCCGAGCCAACACTTCCGGGGCTGAGTGTCGTCGCGCTCGAGTCCGTCTGCTGTCGCCCAGCGGCTCGATGTGGGTGGTGGCCAGAGCGGTGAAGCGGCAGACGTACACCGGGGTGAGGAACCTGAGGCTGTTTAGTAGCTGCCCCCAGAAGATCCCGTGGGCAACCAGGCCGGCGCGGCAGGCATCGGACTCGGCTACTTGCTCGGTCTCTCTTGGGACTTGGTGCAGTCCCGGGTGGGGTTGCACCTGAGTGCTGTAGCTTCTCGTGGTTGCTGGCGGTCCTCAGGGTAACCGCAGGGCAATCGTGGAGGGCTTGACCGAGAAGATGGGCGGGAACCGCCCACGGTTCGACGCTCCCTTGATCCGCCTCTTGGAACGTTGAGACTAGAGTACTATTCCGCGTGTAGCCAAATCGGCTACGATAGGGCTACATGGAGGGGAGGAGGTCACCATGGAGGCAATTACTGTCCGAGTGTTGCGCAACCAACCAGGGAGGTTCGAGGAGCTGCTGGCCCGTGACGGCACGCTCATCCTCAACAGGGACGGAAAGCCCTTTGCTATTGCCATCGGCGTGGGCGAGTCCACGCTTGAGGCCACAGTCCGCCTCGCCACTCAGATTCGTGCCCAGCTTGCTGTTACCGAGTTGCGGGCTCAATCTCAGGCGCGCGGCCTTGACAAGCTCACGCCGTCTGAGCTCGAGGAACAGATTCGAGCCGCAAGATTCGACCGCCGAGAGTAGTGCAAGTTGCTCATCGTCCTCGACACAAACGTGATCGTCTCGGGCTTGCTCAGCCCGCACAGGCCACCTGCACGGATCGTTGACCTGGCCCTTTCAAATGCCGTCCAAGTAGCCTTTGATGATCGCATCCTGGCCGAGTACGCGGACGTGCCTACCAGACCCCCTTTCGGATTCGCGGCTAGACAAGTGCGCGACCTCATAGACCATATTCGCCTGAATGGGAGGCCTGTGGTCCCCGGACTCCAGCTCTCCATGGACTGCCCCGACCCCGATGATCTCCCGTTTGCTCAAGTCGCCCTTGTAGCCTCTGCCGACGCTCTCGTCACAGGCAACTCGACTCACTTCGCCTTCCTCGCCCGGCACAGCGTCAGTGTCATGACCCCAGCTGAGTTCCTGAGCAGCCTGTAGCGCACGGATCCAAGAGTCTTCCCGTTGCTCGCCCTACCTTCCCAACCTGTTGACGCTGAGGATTCCCGCCAAACATCTCACCGCCTGCCCTGGCGGCATAGACCTGCCCAGCACCCCGTTCGAGCCGGCGCCGGACCGGGGACGGAAAGCTTGTTGTGCTCTTGCGGGGGTGGGATAATGCATCCCTCCTGCGGAGGCCACGCGGACTGCGCAGGGGGGGTCCTGAGCGGGGCCGGAGGTGACGGAAGAAAGGGGAGGGCAGCATCTTGGCTTGCCGCAAGTGATGTCCCGACACCGTAAGAAGCCCTGGGGTCGACGAACCTGGCACGAAGGGAGCTTCAATGCCGTCAGCGAATAGCGACGGGAACTCGATCCCAGAGCTAGTCCGAGAGCAGGCCCTTCGGACGCCGGAGGGCGTGGCTGTGGCGGCGCCTGGCCGGTTGCCCCTTACCTACAGAGACCTCTGGATTCAAGTCGAGAAGCAGGCCAGGGGGCTCAGGGAGTACGGGCTGACGGGCACGGATCGCGTTGCTCTGGTTCTGCCCAATGGCCCCGAGGTGGCGGTCGCCTTCCTGGCAGCGGCTTCGTGTGCCGCTTGCGCTCCACTGAACCCGGAATACCGGGCGCCTGAGTTGGAGTTCTTTCTGACCGACCTGGCAGCGAAGGCGTTGATCTTGCCCGCAGGGCAGGAGAGCGCAGCGAGAGAAGTGGCGCGGTCGCTAGGCATCCCCACGATTGAGCTTCTGCTCACCGAGACCGCAGGGGCCGGCACCTTCACATTGCGCGGCGAGCCTGTGCAGGCTGGGGCCGGCGCCATCCTTGCCGGGCCTGGCGACGTTGCCCTCATCCTCCATACCTCTGGGACCACCTCGCGGCCCAAGATGGTTCCCCTCACGCACGCCAACCTGTGCGCTTCTGCCGAAAACGTGCGGGCCTCGCTTGGCCTGACCCAGGCTGATCGCTGTCTGAACGTGATGCCCCTTTTCCACATCCACGGCCTGGTGGCTGCGGTGCTGGCCTCCCTGGCAGCGGGTGCCAGCGTGGTATGTGCGCCGGGATTCTACGCACCGCGCTTCTTTGAGTGGCTCGACGAATCGCGAGCCACGTGGTACACCGCCGTGCCCTCGATGCATCAGGCCATCCTGGCCCGGGCGAAGGAGAACGAGGGGGTGATCGCGCGGCACAGGCTCCGTCTTATCCGCTCTTCCTCTTCGGCGCTCCCACCCCAGGTGATGGGTGCATTGGAGCAGGCGTTCGGCGCACCGGTGATCGAAGCCTACGGGATGACCGAGGCCGCCCACCAGATGGCGAGCAACCCGCTCCCGCCCCGTCAGCGCAGGCCCGGCTCGGTGGGAGTGGCCGCGGGTCCCGAGATCACCATCATGGACCCAACGGGGCGAGTCGTGCCCCCTGGCGAACGGGGGGAGATCGTCATCCGGGGATCGAACGTCACAGCGGGTTACCTCAACAACCCCGAAGCCAACAGCAGGGCATTCGTGCATGGGTGGTTCCGGACGGGCGATCAGGGTTATCAGGATGAGGATGGGTATCTGTACCTCACTGGCCGCCTCAAGGAGATCATCAACCGCGGGGGCGAGAAGATCGCCCCCCGTGAGATTGATGAGGCCCTGCTTGACCACCCTGCCGTGGCGCAGGCCATCGCCTTTGCGGTTCCGGACCCGCGACTCGGCGAGGAGGTGGCCGCGGCTGTCGTCCTCCGCCCCGGCGGCGAGACGACGGAACGGGAGCTGAGGAACTTCGTCGCCGACCGGTTGGCTTCCTTCAAGGTCCCACGCCGGATCCTGATCCTGGACGAAATCCCCAAGGGTCCGACCGGAAAGCTGCAGCGGATCGGCCTGGGGGAGAAGTTGGGTCTGACCTCAGTCGAGGAGCCTATGCCACAGGACCGGCCGGAGTTCGTGGCGCCGCGCACGCCCGTGGAAGAGGCCCTAGCTCGCCTGTGGTCGCAGGTGCTGCTCCTCGAGCACGTGGGGGTCACCGATCATTTCCTGGACCTGGGAGGCGACTCCGTCCTTGCGGCGCTTCTCCTCTCGAGAGTGCGAGAGTCCCTGAGCTTGGAGATCTCGTTGCTCGAGTTCTTCGAGGCCCCAACGGTGGCCGACCAGGCGCGCATTGTCGAAGCGATGCTGCTCCGTGAGCTGGATGAGCCCGAACGGAGGGGCGTTTGAGCGACGAGGGCGCTGCCAGAAGTCTGTAACCCGGGAGTCGACGATGCCTTTGGTGGACGACGCGGCCGAACGTTGGGCGAAGCTCCCAGCCGAGAAGCGGGCGCTGTTGGAGCAGCGGCTCCAAAGCGCTGGATTGGCTGGGACCTCCACGGGGCGTATCGCCCCGTGCCCTGTCCGGGGCCTTGCCGTGCTCTCCTACGCCCAGGAACGCCTCTGGTTCCTCGACCAGCTTGAGCCTGGCACGATTGCCTACAACCGACCCTGGGCGGTGCGTCTGAGCGGCCAGATAGACGTGCACGCTCTGGAGACGGCGCTTAACATGATCGTGCGGCGTCATGAGGCGCTGCGCACGACCTTCGCAGCCGTGGAGGGGCGACCCGTGCAATTGGTCCAGGCACACCAGGATCTGGCCCTCTCAGTCATAGACCTGACCACTCTGCTGGAGACGGAGCGCGAGTCGGAGGCGATCCGCCAGGCAGTCGAACACTCCCGGCGGCCATTCGACTTGGCGCGCGATTCGATGCTTCGGCCAGTGCTTATCCGGCTTGGCCTGCAGGATCACGTCCTACTGCTTACCACTCACCATGTCGCCTTTGATGGTTGGTCGGAAGGCGTGCTGTTGCGGGAGTTGTGCGCGCTGTACCCCGCATTCCTCCAGGGCCGCCCCTCACCCCTCCCCGAACTGCCTCTGCAGTACGCCGACTTCGCCCACTGGCAGCGGGACTGGCTCCAAGGTGAGATCCTGGAGAGCCTTGGCGCATCCTGGAAGGCGGCGCTTGCTGGGGCGCCGGACGTGCTCGAGTTGGGCGCGGATCACCCGAGGCCCCTGGTCCAGACGTACCGGGGGGCCCGGCTGACGGCGCAGGTGGATGCGCAAACGCTGCAGTCCCTGAAGGCCCTCAGCCGCCGAACGGAGGCGACGTTGTTCATGACCCTCCTGGCGGCGTTCCAAGCCGTGCTGTCCTTCCACACTCCTCAGACTGACCTGCTCGTGGGTTGCCCCATCGCGGGGAGGAATCGCCTCGAGCTCGAGGAGCTGATCGGCTTCTTCGTCGATACACTCGTCGTGCGCGGGGACTTGGGTGGGGATCCTACCTTTGTCGAACTCATCGGGCGCATACGGCGCTCGGCCCTGGAGGCGCTGGCGCACCAGGATCTTCCCTTCGCGAAGCTCGTCGAGATCCTCGGCCCCAGGCGCGATCTGAGCCACCTCTCGCTCGTCCAGGTGACCTTCCAACTGAGGAACCTCCCGGGAGTCGAGTGTCAACTCCCCGGCGTGGGCCTCGCACCCTTTGAGTTCGACGCTGGGCTTGCGCGCTACGACCTGAGTTTGGAGGCGATTGAACGAGCCGAGGGACTGACCTGTCGCCTGACCTACAACCTCGACCTGTTTGAGGGGGCCACGGCGAGGAGGTTTCTGTCTGAGTTCGAGCGCGCGCTACGAGTGCTGGCAGCCAACCCTGAGCGGCGGCTCTCCGATCTTCGGGAATCCCTCACCGAGCCAGAGCCGGCCGAGACGACGACAGTGTCAGAGCAGGAGGGAGCAGGGGACCTCGGTGAGCGCTCCAACCTCACGCGCAACCAACTGCGCGTTTGGCTCGGAGAACAGGTGTGGCCCGGACTCCCGCTCTACAACGTTCCCTTTGCGTTCACCATCCACAGGAGCCTAGATCCACAGCACTTCCAGAGGGCATTCCAGGCGCTCGTCGATCACAGCGATGCCCTGCGGACGGTGGTTGAAGTCACCCAAGGGATACCGCAGCAGCGCGTTCGCGCGGACCTGCCATTCGAAATGCTCTGCCTTGACTTCTCCAACCGGCCGGACCCGGAGCGGGAGGCGCGGGCGTGGGTCCAGGTCCGTTGCGAGAAGCCGCTGCACCTCGAGGAGCGGCTCTTCGACTGCGCCCTCCTGCGGTGCTCGGCGTCGCAATGGATCTGGTATCTGAATCTCCACCACCTGATCGCGGATGTGGGGTCGGTTCACGTGATCTTCCGGTACGTGCAAGACCTCTACCGATACTCGGTTGAGGGACGACTGCACGAGGCGCCTGGATTGCCTGCGTTCTCCGAGTACGTCGACTACGAGCGCAGGTTCCGCCGCGCGCGGTCAACGCCCATGGCTGCGACGGGCGCACGCGCGTCGATCGGCCGACTCGAACCGCTGCGTTTCTACGGCAGGTGCGTCCCTCAGCGGACGACGCGGGTAGACAAGATCACATTGGACCTCGGAGTGGAGCGGACGCGCCGGCTGAAGGCTCTCGCCTCGGAAAGTGGGTTCTTCACCAAGACCCTGGACGCCTCGCTCCTCAATCTGACCGCTACCCTGCTGTTTGCGTACCTCTACCGGTCTACGGAAAGCCGCAGCCTGGTGTTGGGCGTGCCGTTCTACAATCGCCCGGAGCCGTTTGCGAAGACCGTCGGGCTTCTCATGGAGTTTGTCCCCTTTCGGGTGACCGTCGAGGAAGGGGAGACATTCCGATCTTTGACGCACAAGGTCATCCAGAGCGCCAGTGCAGCCCTTGGACGTGGCGTCCTGGAAGAGGGCCTGGCCTCGGTGAGCAAGGGCTTTGAGGTCTCTTTGAACTACCTCAACGCCATTTTCGGCCGGTTCTTGGGTGCGCCCGCGGTCACCGAGTATTTCAGTCAAGGGCATGACGACGACACCCTGGCCGTGCGTCTGGAGGACTACGAGGGCGCGGGCAGCCTGGGAATCGGTTTCCTGTTCAACGCGGACACGTTCCCGCCCCAGCAGCAGGCGCGCGCGGTCCGCCACTTTGAGCGGATGTTGGAGGCCATGCTCGCCAGGCCCGACGAATGTCTGGACGACGTCTCCCTTCTCACGGAGGAGGAGAAGGGCCATCTGCTGGGTGCATTCAGCGGCACCATTGCCCCACGTTCGCCGCATGCCTCCATTGTGGAGGCCTTCGAGGAGCAGGTGCGGATGGCGCCGGGGCTCGTGGCTGTCGTCGATGGCAAGCGAACCCTCTCCTACGAGAGGCTGAATGCCAGCGCGAACCGGTGGGCACGCTACCTGCTGGGCGCAGGCATTCATCTCGGGGTGCCTGTGGGCGTGTGCATGGAGCGCTCGATCGAATGGCTGATCGCCTTCCTGGGCGTGCTCAAGTCCGGCGGGGCGTACTTGCCTTTGGATCCGTCCCTTCCTCGGGAGCGGCTACGGGTGATGCTGGAGGATGCCGGCGCCTCACTGGTGTTGACGCGGCGCCGGTGGGCGGATGCCCTCCCGGCCCGTCAGGTCCGGCTCGCGTCCGTTGAAGAGGAGGGCAAAGCCGTCGCGCGCCTGCCTGGAGGCAACCTTGGCCCGCAGGCAGGCCCGGGCGACCCGGCCTATGTGATCTACACCTCCGGCTCCACCGGAAAACCCAAGGGTGTGGTGGTCGAGCATCATTCGCTGCTGAACTTCACTTCGTGGGCAGTGGGGGAGTACGGCCTGCATCCAGGCGACCGGACGCTGCAGTTCGCCTCGATCTCCTGGGACACAAGCCTGGAGGAAACCGCGCCGGCGTTGACGTCGGGCGCCACCCTCGTCCTCCGTCCCGAAGAGATGCCGGACTCCTACGCCGGATTCCTGAAGACCAGCCACGACCTGGGCCTGACCGTTTTGAATCTTCCTACGGCGTTCTGGCATGAACTCGCCGAAGCGATGGCGCGCGAGACGCTTCAGATGCCGGAGAGTGTGCGTCTGGTCGTCTTCGGTGGGGAGCGAGCCTCGCGGAAGCGACTGCAGACCTGGCGAACACATGTGCGGCCCGGTGTGCGTCTGGTCAACACCTACGGCCTCACGGAAGCGGCCGCCGTCGCCACGAGGTGCGACCTCACGACGGAAGGGGAGGATCCTCCTCGGGAGGCAGTGCCGATCGGGCGGCCGATTCCCAATGTCCGGGCCTACATTCTCGATCCCCTTCAGCGGCTGACCCCCATCGGGATTCCGGGGGAGCTCTACCTGGCAGGCGAAGGCTTGGCCCGGGGGTACATCCACCAGCCGGAGCGGTCCGTGGGTTTGTTCCTGGAAGGTCCCCTGGGAGAGATCGACGAGAAGCGCCTCTTGCGCACGGGCGACGTGGCGCGCTTCCTGCCCGATGGAGCGCTGGTGTGCTTGGGCCGAACCGACCTGCAAGTCAAGGTGCGGGGACACCGGATCGAGCCCGAAGAGATCGAGGCCCACCTGCTGAAACACCCGGGAGTGCGGGATGTCGTCGTGGTGGCCCTCCCCACCTCCGAGGGTCGGGAGAAAGGGGATATCCCCGACTCTCGGTTGGTGGCGTACGTGGTCGGCGCGCGAGGGCAGACGCCCCCCAGGCCGCCCGAACTGCGCAACCTCCTACGCGATTCACTCCCCGACTTCATGCTCCCCTCGGCCTATGTGATGTTGGAGGCATTGCCTCGGACACCTAGCGGGAAGGTCGATCGCCACGCGCTCCCGGCACCTGATTGGCGAATGCAGGAGGGCATCTCCTCGTTCGTGGCTCCCAGGAATGATCTAGAGCGACGGCTGGCACACGTGTGGCAGGGGGTGCTGGGCGTGCGGCCGGTGGGAGCGACGGACGACTTCTTTGACCTCGGGGGACACTCCCTGCTCGCCGTACGCCTCTTCGCCGAGATCGAGAAGGCCATCGGTGTGAGACTGCCCGTTCGGGTCCTCTTCGAGGCGCCGACGATCGAGGGGTTGGCCACTATGATCCGGGAGCAGCGGAGAGTTCCCACGGGGTCGGCGCTGGTTCCCTTGCAGACGGACGGCACGCGGCCTCCCCTCTTCATCGTCCACGCCGCGGGCGGCTATGTCCTATCCTTCCGCGCCCTGGCGCGCTACCTCGGGCCCGACCAACCCGTCTATGCCCTTCAAGACCCCGAGGCAGACGCCCCATCTGCTTCCTCGGCAAGCGTTCCCGAAATGGCCGCGAGGTACATCCAGGATATCAGATCCGTGCAACCGCGTGGGCCCTACGCCCTGGGCGGGCTATCCTTCGGCGGCATCATTGCCTGGGAGATGGCCCAGCAGCTGTCCAGACTGGGGGAGGAGGTCACACTTCTTGCCCTGCTGGATACGCGCGGCCCAGGGTATCGGCGGCCAACTTGGGTCGCGAATGCCCTCTACCACTTGCGGCAACGGCTTGAGTTCCATCGTGGCAATCTATCGAGATTGGATATTCGTGGTAAGCTGCGGTATGTTGAGGAGCGGACAAGGACGCTGGCGGGAAGGGTGTACCGGCACCTCCGCCGGGGTATGGCCAGGGCGGTGAGCGCAATCCGGCAGCCCTTGCCCAAGCACGTGAGGCAGGCCTATCGGGCGGCGATGCGCGCGCGCCAGGAGTATTCCCCGCAGCGCTACTCGGGCCATGTGGCGCTGTTTCGGGCTTCGCGCCAGCCTCGGGGGGTCTACGACCCGCTTCTGGGGTGGGGCGATCTGGTTCCGGGGGGAATGCAGGTCATCGAGGTCCCGGGTGCGCACTTCACGATCATCACCGAGCCCTACATCCAGGCACTGGCAGAGCAGTTGAAAGAAGAGCTTGGTAGGGCGCAGGGTGGCCAGCGGGAGGAGTGAGAGGCGGATGACGCGCTCAGGGGTCGTGGAGAGGCGAGAGAGAACCCCCTCCGAGGCAGGTGAGGGCGGGAGGAGGGACTCCTCCGGGGCCTGGTGCCGGCCGCCGGAGAGGCTGGAACTCGCAGACGGGGAGGTGCATGTCTGGCGCGCCCGCCTGGGGGATCCTTGCTTGCTGCCCCCCGCGGCGCGGTCCTGGCTCTCCCATGACGAGAAACAGCGCGCGCGCCGCTTCGTCTTCGACGTCGACCGCGAGCGATACGAGACTCACCGGTGCCTGCTGAGGATGCTTCTTGGCCGATACCTCGGTGTGCTTCCCGGGAACGTCCCTTTGACGGCAGACGCGAACGGCAAGCCCGCGCTCCAGACAATGGACGGTGGGCCGACGCTGGAGTTCAATGCCTCCCATTGCGGAGGCCTGGCCGTCTACGCGTTCGCCTGGCGACGGCGAGTGGGGATCGACGTGGAACGGGTTCGGCCCGGTTGGAGTGACCGGTCCATTGCGGAAAGGTTCTTCTCCCGCGGCGAGGTGCGAGCCCTGCGCGCCCTCCCGGTGCACCACCAGGAGGCGGCCTTCTTCGCAGCCTGGACCCGAAAGGAAGCTCTTGTCAAGGCGCTGGGCCTCGGGCTGACGGGAGACCTGGCGGCGTTTGACGTGTCCGTGGACCCGCAAGGCCCCGCCGCCGTGTTGGATGCCCGGGGGCCTCTCTGGGCGGCGCGGAAGTTCTGGCTGACCGACTTCGTGCCCGCCACGGGATATCGGGGATGCCTGGCGGTCGCGGGCCGCCCAGAGAGGGTCTCCTACTGGAACCGGGTAGAGGCTTGGGCGCATGGCGGGGGCTGGGGCAGTGACTTGGACGAGCTTGCCGTGGTCCAGGCGCCAAGGAGCGGCGCGGGATGAAGAGGGCGCTGATCACGGGCATCACGGGCCCTGATCTGCACCGCGCGACCAACAGCCGCTGTCTTGGCACTGTGAGACGAAAGCGCCAACGCCGTCGGTACATAAGGCCTACGGAGGCAGCAAGGCGTCCAGCCTGTGGGTCCACAGAAGCGGGAGGACGAAGCCTGGAGTTGCACCGTGGCCATGATTGCTGCACATCGGCCCATTCTTGCCCAGCATGAAGCGTTTCCTTGGGCCCGACGGCACCGTTGCAGACCTGGCCGAGCTCGTGCGGCTCACGCCGTTTGACACTTCTTCGGCTGAGGGCCGTTCGAAGGAGCGTCATCGCAGGATACTGCTAGGGACGACTACGAACTTCCTGGCGCGGGGCGTGTCGATGCTGGTCAATCTCCTGGTTGTCCGCGTGGTCTTCGGCCGAC
>CAZXXV010000098.1:0-10310 GCA_964644725.1 uncultured bacterium | reverse complement strand
TGGGCGAATGCTGGGGGATCTCCTCGACAAAAGTCCTGTATTTGAGCCGGTGGATCTGCTCGGATTCCCATGGCTCGGTGGAGACTTTGAGGGCGAGCCCTTCTTCGTGCGCTATCTCAATGGTTCCTCAGGGCGTGATGGCACAAGTTTTGGTCCCTCTGCCGCCAGTGCATCACACGGGTTACCGTCGCGGACCGCAATGGTAGCTCCTATCTCGTTAGCCTATCCACTCCACTGGCCGGTCGTCGCGGGAACGGGGGATCCGTTCTTGGTAATTGGACCGGCCCACGTAGAACCTACGCCCATGCCAGGCTCGTGTGTTCCGTGCAAAGACGGTATTGAGTTCTCGGATCCGCGTATCGGTAGGGGGATGGGTCGCGAAATATTGCTCCAGGGCCTTCCCTACGGCAATCCCCAACTCCTCGACCATCGTCGTCGGCTTCCCCCTCTGCCTATTCCTCTCTCCCCGCATCCCTGCCTGGAATTTCGCTAGCCGCTCGAAGATCGGTAGGGCTGCCCGAGGGTCGTATCGCGCCTTCGCCACCAGGATCACCCCTCCCGCATCCGCCTCTAGCTCCTGCTGCTCGCTGAAGGCGAGACCCACCAGCATGTATCCGACCCGGGTGATCGCCGCCAGGTCGCTGCCACCGATTTTCCGCACCGCAAGTTCGTATTGCAGGCGGTCGATGCAGTGCCTTAGATCCACATGGCTGATCTCGTGTCCCAGGAGCGCAGCCAACTCGGCCTCGGACTCGAGGAACTCCAGCATCCCCGTCGTGATGTAAATGCCCCCGCCCGGGAGGGCGAAGGCATTGATGAATGGCGCGTCGAGGATGTAGAAGCGGTACTCGATGCCTTTCCGCTGGGTGTGTTCCAGGACGAGTTGCCCCACCTTCGCCACATAGTATTGGTTCGCTGGATCATGTTTGATGGGCCAGTACCTCGCAATTTCCTTTTCGATCCCCCGGCCAATCTCCATCTCCCGCTTGGCCGAAACGCGAGTGACTGTTTTGCCGACTTGGTCGAGGTCCCGGATGACATCGGCCCAGATCTCCACGATGCTCTCCAGATTGGGCTCATGGTAGCTCCTACTGAAGAGCAGGGCGGCCACGGCTACTACCGTGAGCAAGCAGATTATCGCCAGGAAGACATCCCGTCGCCTCATTGTCATGTACTCCCCTAGATGTACCGTTTGATCGTGTCCCTGTACCTGGTGTAGCCGAAGGAGACGAGGAGGAGGATGATTCCGAGGACGATGAAGGAGACGATCCGGTAGATGGTCTCCACGCCCCGGAGGTCAATGAGGAAGATCTTGCACAAACATACGGCGAAGAGCACAAGACCCGAGAGTCGAAACGTCCGCTCCCTGATGAGGAATCCGGTCACGATCAGGCCCAGGCCCTGGACGGTCCAGGCGACCGTGAGGAAGTTGCCCTGTACCTCGTAGAAGAGGAGAATCGCCAGCAGGAGGCTTGCCAGGATCGAAAAAAGATGTCGCGGCGATGCATCAAGCCGTGCACGGAGTCCCGGCCGGACCTCCTCTCCCCCTTGGGCCAAAGCTCCCGGGCAGTAAAAGGCGAGAAGCGCCAAGGCGTAGAGTGTTGCGATCGCGGGGATGGTCGTGGCGATCCGCTCGGGGATCCCATAGAAGCTTCCAAGGAGATAGAAGTTCGTGGACCAACTGCGCCAGAATGTCAGGATCGCGATGAGGATGGCTTGGAACCGAAGGCCACGAGCCTGCCACAACGTTCCCAGGCAGAACAAAACGAACCCGATGAACGCCCACGCAAGGACGGTGAGCGATCTCCCGAACTCGAATCTCGCCAGGACGATGAGCAGCGCGGTCGCTGCGAACGAGTACACTTGAGGCAGATGTTCTTCGAACTCCAGCATCCCCTTTGCGGTCCGTTCTTCGGCTAATCGGTGGACCAGGTAATAGAAGATGACGATGATCGGTACAATGCTGATGAGCCGATGGGAGAGGCCGAGAAAAGCGCCGGGAGCGGTGAAATTGGCCAGGAAGAGGCGACCGAACGCGAGCGCAGACACCAGGTAACCTTGCAGCCGGATGGGGGCATGGTTGGACCTCAATCCCACTTCGAGCAAGATCAACCCCAGGAACCCCCAAGCGAGGCCAACCAACACCGGGTCGAGCTCTTTCCAGAGGATGACGACCAGGAGGGCTGAACCGGCGACTGAGCACGCAGTCCCGGCAGATCGTTCAAATTCCAGAACCCTTCCTCCGCTCAGCGCGTCGGGTAACCTCCGGTACAGGAAATAGAAATAGGCAATGGCGAGCGAGACAGTCATCCACCGAAGCAGGTGAGGTGGCTCGGGTTGGCCGTACAAGTTGATGGAGAAGAGGGCGCCAAGTGCGGCCAACGAAAGGACGTAGGCCTGAACGCGGAAGACCACCTCTCGGAGGAAGATCCTCAGAAACAGTACTAGCGCTCCTTCCATCATCCAGGCGATGCCCAACCAGTGTTTGGCCAGGGGGGTAGCCGGCGGCTTGAGGGGGATGGCAATGGCGATGAGAGAAGCCGCCACGACCGCATTGATCAAGTGGAGCCTGCGTCGTTTCCGTGCATACAAGAAGTAGCTGCTCACGATGTAGGCCACTCCGACAATCCCGGCGAGGAGGTATCGCGCTTGAGGGAAAACCGGCCATATCTGTCGGAAGGAAAGCCCCAGAAAGGCCAACGTGTTGGCCAGGTTGATCCCGACGCCGACTCCCTCTTCCCTCTTGGTCTCTGGCCGAGAAAGGAAGTCGAAGGCAGCAAAGAGACACCAGTACAGGATCAACATCCCCTGGCTCAGCCAGAAGGTTTCAAGGGGAGGGCGGCGGGCAAAGCCCCCCATCCTGAACTCCAGCCAGATGGCGTGATTGAGGTAGGTTGCCGTGACCCCGAAAAGCGCGAGGTGGTACCAACGGGTTTTCCTGAGGATCAAGACCAGCGAGGCGGCCAGGATAAAAGAGGCCACGAGGGTAAAGCCGGTAATCGGGCTGATCGCGACGGTCAAGAAACCCGGGAAGTAGGCAAATGCCGTGACGATCTCAGAGCGATATTTGAGGGAGTGCACGATCATGCCCGCGGCGATGAGGCCCAGAAGTCCGACCCCCCAAACCGGCTCCTGGATGATTCTGGTTGCCTCCAGGTTGTGCGCGGCGTATGCGGTGAAGTAGAGGAGCGCCCAGCCACCCCCAATGAGCGGCTTGGCGAAAAGCGTGTACCGCTGGACGCGTTCGAGGCGCACTCCGCCGAGCAGCAGCGTCAAGCTTGTCGCAAGTCCTATGGCAACTCTGCCAAGCGGACCCATATATCGTAGGGAGTACCCGAGAAAGAGCGCCACGCCAATGACCAGGACAACGGTCCCAATCTTGTTGAGCCAGCTTCCACCGATAACAGCCTCCCACTCCTCGCCGGCCATCTGCTCACGGATTCGCTGCCTCCATACCGCCAAGGCAGACGGTTTCGCGGGCGGCGGCGAGATCACGACGGGCGGGGTGGCTTCGGCAGTGGTGGAGGGGAGATCGCCAATCGATGGAGCTGCTTCCAGATCCAGGTGGGCCGTGGGGACGGGAGCCACTGCGGGCGAGACCTCTGGGGGGTGAACTGGCGCGGCGCCAACCGGCTCCGGTCGGGCGGTCTCCGTTGAACTGGGGGGGGCCTCGAACTGCCCTGCAAGAAATCTCTCAAGATATTCCACACGCTCCGCAAGGTCCTGGATGATTGCTTCGCTGGATTCTTTCCGGCGGCCAGAGGAGAGTTCCTCAAGCCTGCGGTTCATCCGTTTGAAACGCCGGGAGATGATGATCCAGCGTATAAGTAGCACAAGGATTAGAATCCCAACGAGGCCTTCCATCGGGGCTCTCCTCAGCTAGGAGATGAAATATTGCGCGTCGGGGCCTCTGTTTCCCGGCATGCCTGTTCTTAAGGGGAGTCCTGCAAGCGCGACGAAGATCCGAGTTGCTCCATGGCGATCCGCTTGGCCGCGCGGAGGTCCAGCTTGCCGGTACCGAGGACCGGAAGCTTGTCCACCTTCACGAAATGGTCGCGGCGCGGGATGAACAGATTCGGGAGCCCCCGTGCCGCAACCTTCTCGAGGATAGCAGGGATTGCGACCTCGTCAACGGTGTGCAGCACGGCCAGGCGCTCGCCCTTCCGCTCGTCGGGGATGGCCGTGACGGCGAAGGCCTGCACATCGCTGGCAGCTGCTTCCCGAAGCGCTTCCTCCACGCGTCCATGCGGCACCATCTCGCCGCCGATCTTGGAGAAGCGTGACAGCCGGTCGGTGATCTGGAGGAACCCGTCCTCGTCCATCGTTCCGATATCCCCGGTGATATACCAGCCCTCCCGCATCACGCTGGCCGTCAGGTCGTCGCGCCCCAGATAACCGCGCATCACATTGGGGCCCTTCACCAGGAGCATCCCAGGTGCCCTGGGCGGCAGTGGTTCGAAACTTTCCGGATCCACGATGCGAACCGAAACCCCTGGGAGCGGTCGTCCGACATGGGCGCGGCGTGCCGCTGGCTGGTAGAAGCCAGGTGCCCGGAAGCCGAGGCCACTGACCGCAATGACCGGCGCACACTCAGTGGTCCCGTAGCCCTCGAGCGGTCGGATCCCAAACCGGTCTTCGAAGGCCCCCGCCAGTCTCTCCGGCAACTTCTCTGCGCCGGTGAGCACTACCCGGAGCGAGCCGAACTGCTCGGGCGTGCAGCGACGCAGGTAAAGCTGGAGAAATGTCGGGGTCGCAATCAGAAGTGTCACCCGATAACGTTGGACCAGGTCCCCGATCGCACCGGTATCTAGCGGGGTCGGGTGAAACACGACACCCATGCGATGATTGGCTGCGAGCCAAAGGGTCGCCATGTAGCCAAAGGAATGAAAGAACGGGAGAATCCCGAGCAGCCGATCGGTGGGCGAGATAGGAAAGACTTGCGCAACCGCATCCGTGTTCGCATGGATATTGAAATGGGTCAGCATGACGCCCTTCGGGTCGCCGGTGCTCCCACTGCTGAAGATGATGGTCGCAATGTCGTCAACGGTCGGGCGCTGGCGCATGCCGCACGCCCGCTCGATGAGCCGAAGCGGCGCGAAAGCCGCAAGCACAAACGCCATGAGCTGCGCGCCTCGGCCGATGGGGGCTACGAGGTCCTCCACCCAGATCGGCTGGAGGCCGTCGGACAGCTCGAGCTTGGCCCGCTCTACGAACGCCCGGCTGGTCACCACGGTGCGGAGCCCGGCTTGCCGCGCCGCAGACTCCATCCCGGCCCGTCCGGCAGTGTAATTCAGATTCACGCTCGTCCGACCGGAGAGCGTCGCCGCGAAGTTCGCAAGCGCTCCTGCGACGCTGGGCGGCAGCAGAATGCCAACGCGCGGCTGCCCTTCCCAAAACGGGCGGAGCGCTCGAGCCAGGGCGATCGTCCCGGAGAGAGCCCGAAGGCGTGAGACGCGGGGACGAACGTGGTCGGCCCACATAAGGCGCCAGGGGCAGCGGCGCATGGCCCGGATGAAGGACTGGTGAAGCGGCCGACAATCCGCCTTGCGAAGGTTCCATGCAGCCTCGCCCAGGTCCTGCACAGCGCGGCGAACCTCATAGACGGGTGTGTCTGGGGGCAGCGGCACGCCGAAGGAGACTGTTACCGGATAGGGGATTCGTTCGGGAGGCTTCGTCAGAAAGCGCCCGTTGGCATAACTGAAGATACTCCCCCAGACGCGGTCCAGGTGGACCGGGATGATGGGGGCATTGCGGCCCTTTACTAAGCGTTCGAATCCTCGCCTGAAGGGGAGGAGCATTCCCGTTCGGGTGAGTTGTCCCTCCGGGAAGATGCACACGATCTCGCCTGCATCGAGGTAACGGCCCGCGTCGCGCAACGCCCGCAGGATCACTCGGGGACCCCCTGACGCCGAGATAGGAATCGCCCCGAGTGATTTCATGAACGGTCGGAAGACCGGGTGATGGAAGTATCCGGCGTCCACGACAAAGCGGACAGGCCGGTCGAGGCTCCCGAGCACAAGCAAACCATCGATGAAGGAGACGTGATTCGGTACGAGAAGCGTCCCGCCACGTTCGGGGACATGCTCTTGCCCCACCACCTTGAGCCGGTAGAAGGTGTGGGTCAGGAGGACCAACACGAGCCGCAGGAAGGCGTCGGGCAGGAGCCGCAGCGCCCATACGCTGCCCGCCAGGGTTGCGAGGGACGCTGCAACGAGGATGCCGGCGGCGGAGAGCCCGAGGCGGGACAGGACCTCGGCCCCCAGCGAGCCGGCAAGGATGCCGCCGAACACGAAGGTGTTCGCAAGGGCGATCACTGCGCCGCGTTGGTCTGTCGGCGAACGCCACTGGATGAGGGCATTGAGCGGAACCACGATCAGACCGCTGGCGATGCCGAGGAGCGGCATGAGGAGCAAGGTCCCGGAGAGTCCGGGCGCGAGAATGCCGAGCAATAACAGGAAGGCGGTGAGCCCGATCCCGCCAAGCGGGAGGAGGCCGTATTCGACCTTGGATGCGGAGAGCTTCCCGGCGAGGATGCTGCCTCCACCGATTCCGGCCGCCAGAAGGGTGAGGGGGAGGCCCGTCAGCGCATCGCGGAGCCCGAGAATCGCCTTGGCGTACACGAGGATATCCTGGCCTACCAAGCTGGCAATGGCCCAGAAGAAGACCGAGCCCCGAACGGTGAGGTTGAGGACGCGGTCATCACGCATGGCGCCCCAGGCACTCTTCACCGTGGCAGTCAGCCCGCCTTCTGACCGCGCGGGCTGCACGCGGGGTACGGCCCAGGAGGCCGCAAATCCCATCCCGGCCAGCAGCGTGAGGACGAGCCCGGCCTTCCAGGATCCTGGGCCCGCCAGATCAAGGAGCAGGCCACCTGCGTATGTCCCGCCGATGATCGCGAGGAACGTCCACATTTCCAGCAAACCGTTCCCCCAGGAAAGCTCCCCATGAGGGAGAATTTCGGGCAGAATCCCGTACTTCGCCGGGCTGAAAACCGCGCTGTGGACACCCATCAGTCCAAGAACGCAGAGTGGAAGCAGGCCGCCTGACGGGTTGATGAGGAGCGCCGCGCTGCCGGCCGCCATGAGAAGGACCTCAACCGCCTTCAGCATGATGATGACCGAGCGCTTGCTTAGCCGATCGGCGAGGACACCGGCGGGAAGTGAAAACAACATCAGGGGCAGCGTGAACACCGCGAAGGCAATCGTCGTCTGCGCCTGCGATGCCGCTTCAAGCGCGGGCCCCTGCGGCCCGACGTGCGCCGCGATGCTCCGGATGGCCAAAAGCGCCACAATGAGCTTCCACGCGTTGTCGTTGAATGCCCCGAAGAACTGGGCGATCAGGAGGCCCCGAAGCGGGTGTATGGTCTGACTCATATCAAACCCTCGGTGGATGCGTGCTTCCTTGACTTTGTCGTCAAGCAAAAAGAGTGCCTGGCTGCCGGGAGCAGGCTGAGCTAACCCGGAAGGGACGGAACTATCGGATTCTGCAGGAGGAGATGACAGCCATGAGGGAACCCGCCGATTGGAGGGATCGGCAGAGATGCCTAACCAGCCAGGCAGCCCGCCCCCTTCAGCACCTAGTGGCCTTGGCGCTCCTGGCGTGTGGGACCCCGGAGGCCATAGATTTTCATCTTGTGTTGTAGAGTGGCTCGGCTGATGCCCAGGGATTGCGCAGCCCTGGTAACATTCCCACCGGTCTTGGCCAGGGCATCAAGGATGGCCTCCTTCTCCACGACTTCGGCGGATCCCCGCGCGATTTCCTTCAGGTCCTTGGCCTTCTCGCCCGGCTTTTTCTCCGTGCCACGGATCCCCGCAGGCAGGTCCTGCACTTCCAGGACCTCGTGCTTTGCGACGACCATCATCCGCTGCACGGCGTTCTCCAGCTCCCGGACGTTGCCGGGCCAACTGTAGGCCATGAGCAGGGCCATGGTTTCCGGGCTGACGCCGCTCACGTGTTTGTTCAGTTTCCGATTCCATACCTCCACAAGGTGGGACACGAGCAGCGGAATATCATCCGCTCTTTCGCGCAAGGGGGGAACACGAATCGGGAACACGTTGAGGCGGTAATAGAGGTCTTGCCGGAAGCGACCCTTCTGGACAAGATCCTCGAGGTTCTGATTGGTTGCCGAAATGACGCGGACATCCACCCGGATGGAGCCCGTGCCCCCGACCCGCTGGAATTCGCCTTCCTGCAAGACCCGCAGGAGGCGGATCTGCGTGCTCGGCGAGATCTCCCCGACCTCGTCCAGGAAGAGCGTCCCTCCGTCCGCCGCTTCGAAGACACCGATCCTTCGCGTGGTCGCTCCCGTGAAGGCTCCCTTCTCGTGGCCGAACAGCTCGCTTTCCAGGAGGGTCTCTGCCAGGGCGCCGCAGTTCACGGCGACGAACTTCTTTGCCCTCCGTGGGCTGTTGTGATGAATGGCCCTGGCGATCAGCTCTTTCCCTGTTCCGGTCTCTCCCTGGATCAGCACGACGACGTCGGTGCCGGCGATGGAGCGGACTACGCCGAACAGCTCCTGCATCTGCTTGCTCTGACCGACGATCCCGGCAAAGCTGTACTCTCGCTCGATCTCCCTCCTGAGACGGATGTTCTCCAGGGCAAGGCTCCGCTTCTCGATGTTATGCTGGATCATCCGGACCTGGGTGTGCTTGATCTGCCGGAGATGCTCGAACAGCAGCTGAGATAGCTCGCGCCTCACCTGGTCAACGGGCATCTCACCCTGGGGCACCCCGCTTTCGTTCCAGAGGATCCGGAAGCGGGAATAGGGCGCGTTGAAGATCCGGCCGAGTTCGAACGCGTAGGAAAGGCTGCCGGAAGAGAGAACCCCTGCCTTCACGATCTTGTGGGCCCATACGGCGTGGGGTCGCCGCTGGGGATCCGTCTCTTCGGACGGGGTCAGGATGGTGATCTGGCCGTCGCCGGCAGGGACTACCACGGTATCCGGCATGTCGGCCGAGAAGTTTTGAGCGACGGGGATGACTTCCGATCGCAAGGGGACCCTGCTGGCCTCGACGATCGGCTGGTCGGATGCGCGATGCCGGATGACCAGATGGTTCCCCTCGCTTGTGACGGCGAAATCGGGGAATTCCCGCACGATGGCCTCGATCTGCAGTTGCGAGATCTCCTCGGTGCAGTGGACATCCTCGATGAAGGAGTAGAGACGGGGGAATCCCTCGCAGAATCCCCGGAGGAAATCGATGCTGCCCACGACCGGCGGTGCATGCTCAGGAAACTGGGCCAGCATGGAGAGAACCGGCTGCGGTCCCCGTCCCTCAAAGGATTGCAGCCTCAGATAATTGGTTTGCACCGCGGCCCATAGGTTTGAGGAGAAGAACACCGCGCGGACGTCATTGAGCGCGCGGAAAATGATCTTGAAGAGTGAGAGCAGGTCCTTCTTGCGCGGGTCAAAATAGGCCTTGGTGGCATGGTAGGCGATGTCTTTTTTCCCGGAGATCTTTTCGCATTGTGGCAGCAGCTCTCTGAGGATTGTCAGGGGGACCCAGTTGCTGATGTCCTTCAGGAAGAGTCTCGGCTCGGGGGGGGTTTGAAAGCCTTCAGCCGCCTGGAAGAGGCTCGGGTAGTCGATCGCGGTCTTCCCCTGGATCGTTTCCTCGACATAGCTGATGAGGATGTCAGTCAGGAAGCATGTCACCCAGGGTTGCGTTCCTTCCGCGGTCTCCTGTTCCATCGCTCGATCCTATCTTCCAGGCGAGAGAGAGATGGCTTGCGCCTTCCAGTCCCGACGCAGCGCCGTGGCGATCAAAGCGAGGCGCGGGCAGGCGGTACGCCCCTAGCCGGGCGCGAATCGACGGTCGGCATGATCCCCTGAAAGCACAGCAGCCCTTTGGGGATCATGGCTCCCCAAAGGGCCGAACATCCCTGCGCAGGCCAGGGCAGCCTTCCTCTTGTGTCCCCTCGGGTTGCCACCGGCCAGGATCACCCTGTTGCCCTCACAGCATTCTGATGGAAAACACTCGGGCTAGCACGACGCTAGCGCGCCCCCGGTTCCACTGTCAAGCCCAAAGTGACCCTCCTGCGTCCATGGGCAGGAGAGGGAAGACCCTCATCTCAAAAGCGTGAGCCACCAGCGCGTGGCAGTGGGGGGTTGAAAAGCATCCGGCATTGACCTCGGCCCTTTCCCCGGGTATGGTGAAGCCTGTTGTGGGGTCAGCACGCGTGCCGCGCAGCGGCGCACGGGCGGGGAGGGCTCGACAGATGGGAGGGACCATGGGGAAGCAGACGCGAAAATCCGCACCGACGAAGGCAAAGCTGCGCTCGTAAAGAGGGACGTAGGGGAGTTATGAAAGATA
>CAZXXV010000097.1:0-10620 GCA_964644725.1 uncultured bacterium | reverse complement strand
CTCCCACAGTGCGCGCCGCCCCGGCCCGCCCGGCTGCCAGCGCATTGGCATCCTGCGCTATCGTGTTCTGGGCCAGCGCAGTCGTTTCAGCTTCCAACGCAATCGTATTCGCCAGGGTTGCCTTCCCCGCCAGGCCCGTCACGGTCCTCCAGGCCTCCATGATGGTATTGCCCCACGCGATCCCCTTGACCAGCAGGCTGAATCCCACCAGGGCGCCCCCCGCCACCAGTCCGATGCTGGCAATGCCTTTCGCAAAGGTCGGATGATCGCGCAGGAAATTGCTCATGCCACCGATCAGGCCATTGACGGAATCGAGCAGCCCTTTCGTGCCCTCTTTCCCAACGAACAGCGCCGCGCCCAGGCTTTGCACGGCCCGTTTCGCGCCACCGACCGAATCCATGAAGCGATCCGCCGCCTGCGCGGTATCCTTATCCCACACAATCCCGAGCCGCTTGGCCTCCTCCGCATGGGCCTGGATCGCGGCCCGGCCCTGGATCAGCAATGGCAGGAGTTCTCTTCCCGATTCCCCGAACATTTGTTGGGCTATGGCGCTCTGCTGGAGCGCGTCTTCCTCCTGGCTGATCGCGTCCGCGGCCTCCAGGAAGACCTCATAGCTGCTCCTCAAGCTCCCCTCTTGAGCCCCAATCTGGACCCCGAGGGCACTGTATGCCCCCTCGGCGATTTTCATTCCGCCGACGGCCTTCTCGCGCGCCTTATCCTCCGCTGCCTGGGCAGTTGCCACGCGCTCACTTGCTCGCGCCTGCATCTCCGAACCCGCCCGCTGCGCCTCCTGGTATCTGAGTTGCGCGCTTTGAACGCTTGCGCCCGCCTTGGCCTTCGGCTCGCCCTCCTTCGCCACCCCATATCTCCGCCGGGCCTCCTGCAGGCTTTGCAGTGCCCGCGCCTCCCGCAGCGCCGCCTGCTCGCCGGCTGCCGTTTCTGCCGTTCGCGCCGCAGCCGTGCGGGCCGCAGCCTTCTCTGTCGCCTCCGCCGCCTTCTGACGCCCCTTTATGACCTTCTCATCGGCCTTTACCTGTGCATTTGCTGCACTGGCTGAGCTGCGGGCTAGGCCCCCGAACCCGGTTTCGAGCTGGCTCAGACTCACGCCGGATTGTTCTGCCGCATAGCGCAGGGCGCTGATCTGCTCAACGGAGACTCCTGTCTTATCTGCGGCCTCCAGGAGTTCCTGACCGTATTTCCCGGCGGCTACCGCTGCGCCGCTGATACCGACAATCATTGCCCCGCCGACTATTCCGGCCTGGGTGCCCAGGGTGCCATATGCCTGTTCGAGTTCCTCGGCCTGCTGCTTCAACTCCTGTGCGGCCTTTTTGCTGGCCTGCATCTGTTTCCGATGTTCACCCTCGGCAGCACTAAGCTCCTTGGTGGCTGTCGCGACCTCCGCCTCGGCTTCCTTCAGCCCCTCCAACGCCGTCGTATACGCCCGACCCTCCTCTACGCTCAGCCTCCGCCCATCGGTCGCCTTTGCCTCCGCCACCGTGACGGTCTCTGTCAGACGTGCCAGCTTTGCCTGCGCGCTCGCAAGCCCTTCCTGCGCGGCACTGAGCCGCTCACTCGCCTGCTTCGTCCGCCCGAGCTCCGCCGTCATCCCCGCCGCGGCCTTCTCGGCGTTATCGAGAGATATCCCGGCGCTATCAATCGCCGTGACATTCCCCTGCGCATCAACCTCGATGGTCAATCTCACTTTCGCCATGATCCTATCCGTTCACGCCGTCCCGTGGCGCAGGCTTCCAGCCTGCGGCCTTACGCCGTCATTTCTCCCTCACCACCGCCGCCATCTCCTGCCCTTCCCGGTATCCCATCCACCGCTCGACGTCCTCCCACGCCATGCCCCTCAGCTCATCCAATCTTACACCCAATCGCTCCGCCAGAATGCATTCCACGATCTCCTCCCCCACCTCCCTCAGCCGCGCTTTCTCGCGATAGATCCCTCGCGCTACCTCATAGGATTGATGGTAGTTGTCCCGTCCGAAGCCTCCTGCGGGCCGATGGAACTCGTAGGATGCTCGGCAGGCCCGCTCCCTAAGCGGTTTTCCTGGAGAGGCCGGACCCCCGTGGCGCAGGCATCCTGCCTGCGGCCGTTCTCTGTGCCGTCCGCCCTGGCTAAAGGGAGGTCCTCCACCTCCACCCGATCCGGCTCCACCCCCGTCCACAACCACAGGCCCACCTTCAGCGCCAGCTCCTGGAGCTGCGCATAGGGCGTGGCCCACAGCTCCTCCTCGCTCACGCCCAGCGCCGTCGCCGGCAGGCTGGCAAACAGGAGGGTGCTATCCACCTCGATGCTGGTCTCGCCCTCGCGCACGATCACCCGGATCGCGTCGTTGATGAACACCTCGCGCCGTTGCTCCCAGGTGATCTGCAGCCTCCAGATGGATCTCCCGATCTCCGCATTCCCGGTCCTGATCTCGATCATCAATCATTCGTGCCTCCTGGAGAGGCGGGACCCCGTTCCCGCCTGTGCCGTTGTCGTCCTGGCGCACGCATCCTGCCTGCGCGCCGCCCGTTACGACGCCGACACCGCGCACCACCCGTACCGACTCCCGCTGGCCGGCACCCACCGCTGATTGAACCCCGTCGCATTCCCCTCGGCCATTCCTGATGCCAACGGGTCGCTCGGCACGGCGTTGGCGATGGTGTAGATCACATTCTCCCCGACGGTCCCGTTGGCCATCGTGATCGTGATGGCGTTCCCGGTGTAGACGTCGGCCAGCAGTTCCGCGATGGTGAACTGCTCACTCGTCTCCACCGACAGGCTTGGCCGGTAGCTCTTGATGAACAGCCCTTCGATGAACCGTTTGGCAGCCGCGCCGCGCGCCTTCATCGGATCGTGGTATTCCAGCTCCATCGCCGCTTCCAGCTCCCACGCCAGCGCCCCCTCATCATCGGGGAGGGCGACGGTAATATCTCCCCGGCTATGCCCGAGCAGCTCGTTGTAGACCGCCGTATCCGCGCCGGCGGCTGCGGGCGTTGCCAGCGCGAAGGACATCCCGATGCTGTAACGCACTTCGGCATCCAGCGCGTTCGCGACCGAGGCCTTGAACCCTCGCGGCTGCCCGCCCGACAGCACGTACTGGGCGCCATTGGTGCCGTCGTCGAGCGTGGCCAGGATGTCCGGGAAGGCGGCGACCTGCACGCACGGCGCCGCCGGCCACCAGAGCTGTTGATCGGCCATGCCCAGGCCCACGCATTCGAGATCAATCATGATGCCCAGGGAGCCACCCCGGGCGTGGGCTTGCCCGCCGATCCCATCGAACTCCGTGGTGTTGGGATCGATGGTGAAAGTCCCATTCCCCGACGCGCAGAGCGCCGCTGGAGTGCCCGTTGCGATCTTCGAGATCCCGACCACTTCGCCTGTCAGCAAGTAGCTCATCTATCTCACCTCTCGCCGTTCGCCGTTTGCCGTGCCTTTCATGGAGAGGCGGGACCCCGTTCCCGCCTGTGCCGTTCGCCGTCATCCTGGCGGGGCGTGCCCTCACGCCCCGCTCTTGTTGTCGGGCGAGGACGCCCGACCTACGCGCTCCCTCCACATCCCCGGATTATCCGGGTCCGGCTCCATCCACTCCGGCCGCGCCCAATGATCCGCGATCTCCGCGTCCTCATCGCCGCCGGTATCCGCATGTTCGCTGGCGTCCACCAACCTCCACCTCCACGTCTTCCGATCCGTGGGCGGCGCCGGCTCTCCGGCGACCAATGTCGCCTCCAGCCCCTCCGCCTGGACCTTCCCGCCCCGGTTGACCTGCGCGTACTGCCCGCTGATCGGGACTTCCTGACCCGGCTTCATAGTAGGACAGACACTCCTGTCTGTCCGCTCTTCTGCCATCTCGCTCCCTCCCTGGCCGTTCGTGGCGCAGGCATCCTTGCCTGCGGCCGTTACTCCGTCCTCACCCTCACTCTGATCTCACACCCGATCGCCCACATCGGCACGTTCATCGCCCTGATCCGCCCGACGTCCTCGATGCTGTATGCGCTCCCCAACTCGTGCCCCAGGTCCCACCCCTCCCATTGCACGTCGAACACGAAGGCGCTCCCGCCCTCCGCCGTGAGGCTCACCTCGGTCCGCTCGCCCTCCGCGTCGATGACCGCGAGTTTGCGATGGGGGTCGCGGAACAGCGCGGTGTGGATGGCCTTCGCGTAGCGCGCTCGCGCCCGGGTCTGGTTGGTCTCCTCGTCGCCCTCGTCATCGCGGGATTGTTCGGGCTGCCGCAGGTGGATGATCCGGATCGTCTCCTCCGTGGTCTCCTTGCCGCGGTCCCCGGCCGGCGTTGCCGGTCGGGGCCCCAGCGAGCGCACCATGATACACGGCAGCAGCTCCAGCAGGTCCTCGGCCGCGGCGTAGTCTGCCAGGTCCCCATGTTCGAGCAGCCGCAGGGGGACTTCCGTGCCGTCCTCTCCGTCCTCGAACCACCCGGCTGGCAGACCGCCGCTATGCAGCTCGTCGTCGGCGCCGGTGAGCACGGCGATCACCGCGTCCACGACCGCCTCGCTGTGCACCACATCCCTGGCCATCTTTGCCTCCTGGAGAGGCGGGACCCCGTTCCCGCCTGTGCCGTTGTCGTTTTCCCTGCCTTCAGGAGAGGCCGGTCTTTAGACCGGCCCACGTCCTTCGCTTCCTTGCGGGCCTGCCCGGGCCGGTCTAAAGACCGGCCCCTCCTGACATCTCCCTTTGCCGTTCGTGGCGCAGGCATCCTTGCCTGCGGCCGTGCCCGCCTGTGCCGTTTAGATTCGTTCCGCCGTAATCGTGATCAGACTCCCCGTCTGCAGCACCGCCCTGACCACGTAGAGCTCCTCCTGCTCATCCCGGATTTCCCATCCCACCGCCGGCGCGTGGTCCATGTCGGCTGGCGCCCGGAACCGGATGCTGTATGCCTGGGTGGCGGCGATCCCCAGGGAGTGGATGGCCTGCAGGGAGGAGAGCTGCTTGATCCATGCGTTGACCTGCATCTCCTCGATGGTATCATGGGTACGCTGCAACTCCTCCCCGGGTTTCGGCATTGCCCGCGGCCGATACAGCCTGATGATCTGGTTGCAGTAGGCCATAGTAGGACAGGCACTCTTCCCTGTCCGCCTTTCCCTTCATTCCGTCAGGAGGGGCCGGCTGCCTAGCCGGCCCACGTCCACCGCTTCCTTATCGGCTTGCCGGGCCGCGTAGGCACGCGGCCCCTCCTAACACCGTGGCGCAGGGAGGATGCACAGGACGCATCCTCAATGCATCCTTGCCTGCAGCCGTCACACTCGTCCCAGCGCCTCCTCCGCCGCCCTCTCCACCCTCCGGTCCACGTTGCGCACGATGTTATCCCTCATCCGTTCCCACGCTCCTTGCGGGTCCTCGCCGTACAGGAAGTGGGCCTGGCCGCCCCGATAGCCCTTGATCGGATGGAGCCGCTGCTTACCTCGCTTTGTGCGGGTGCGCGACATCCCTGCCGGCAGCGTATGCCGGAACTCGGTGTGCTCATGCTGGACGCTGGCATACGCGCTGGCCATGCCCCCGAACTCGACCCCGCTCTGGATGCCCGGTCCGATCTGTTTGGCCCAGGCGGTGGCCGACCCGCGCAGGGTGCCTTCGGCGACCGGCGCCAGGCTCGCCGCCTTGCCTTGCAGGGCCATCATGGCCCGGTCCACTTCGCCGAGGATGCGCGGCATGAGCGCCTGGCCGTTGGCCAGCTCCCGCGCGGCCTGCAGCGCCCGCTTCACGCTCTTCGCTTCGACCCTCGCCTGCCATCGCCCCATGCCTCATGCCTCTCCTGGAGAGGCGGGACCCCGTTCCCGCCTGTGTCGTTCCGTCCACTCAGAACCCTCTCGCCGCAATCCTCGCCGTCCTCACGATGTACGGCTCGACGAGCCGTTGCGCCTGCGCGCACAGCTCCCCTCCGCCCGATCCGTCGTACGTCTCGGATACTCCATCCAGGCTCATCGCCCGCACGCCCTGCGCCTGCAGGGCCACCCGGTCCACCAGGTCGCCATCGCCGCCCCCGGCGGCCCGTTCGGCCAGCCAGAGCGCCTGTTCGGCGGTCGCCTGCTCGATCTCCAGGGGGATCCCCAGGTAGTCGTAGATGATGGTGTACTCGGTGGCATCCTCCATGGATCCGGTGCTCAGGACGGTGATGGTCCCTGCCTCGTAGTCCATCTCATAGTCGGTGTCCAGCTCGTACTCGATGACGCCGCCGACGCTGGTCACCAGCTCGCTATCCTCCACGATCTGGGTGTGGACCAGCTCGAGCGCGACGTCCAGGTCCGCGGTGAAGTCCTCCTGGGTGATCCGGTTATAGTCGGCGTCGAGCGGGAAGTGCAGGCTTTGGGGAGTATCGGTATCGAGCGGGGTCCCCGCCAGCCGCAGCGCATTGATCTGCCGGGTGGCCTGGATGATGGCCCGGGCCCGGTCATTGAGGCTCAGCTTCTCCCACCGGCTGTGCCGGGTGTCTTCCTCCCAGTAGCTGTCGGCCCAGGCCAGGGCGATGAAGCTGTTCGCATTCAGCGCGCCCGGCGTCGCTACAATCTCCATCGCCGTCCTCCTCGCTGCGCGGAATGCGCTACTTCTTCTTGCCCTTGCTCTTCGCCGCCTTCTCGGCCGCCTTCCCCTCCGCCGCTTCCGCTCCCGAGAAGTCGCTTTCCGACACCATCTCCGGATGGTTCTCTCGGAACCATTCCTCATCGGCCGGGTCAATGATCTCCCCGCCCAGGTAGCCCTTGATCTCGCCCTCTATCAATCGCATCCTCATCCCTCCCATCCCGTTCGTCCTTGTCCTTTGCCGTTCATGGAGAGGCGGGACCCCGTTCCCGCCTGTGCCGTTGTTCTTGCCTTCAGGAGGGGCCGGTCTTCAGACCGGCCCATGCCGTCCCCAGGCCGGCCCCTCCCTTTGCTCCCCACGCGCCCGCTAGTCATCCACCCTCACGTACTCCAGCAACAGCAATGCATCCAGCCCCACGGTCGTCGCCGCGCCGGTGATCGTCAGGTACGTGGTGGGCGTCCATAGCGCCGGCGCCGAGATCTGCGTCTTTGCCGTGTTCTGCATCGCGAACCCGTTGTAGCAGTAGTTGGCGGTGACCTGCAGGTCCAGCGCATTCAGGATATCCGTCGCGGTCGCCGCCACGGTCGTGATCCCGATGCTCACGGCTGCCGACCCGGTGCTGGGTGTCAGTACCACCAGGCTCGCCCGGAGGATGAGCAGGTTCACGCCTTCCGGATTCAGGATGGACCCTAGCCCTGCTGCGTCGGTGGACGCCGCTCCGGCGATCCGGATGCTCATGACCCCACCTCGGCCGATGCTCTCTATCTCTGCACTCATAGTCTCTCACCTCTCTGCCATTTGCCGTTCTCGTTGATGCCGTCCGCCGTTCATGGAGAGGCGGGACCCCGTTCCCGCCTGTGTTGTTTGTCCTGCATCCGTTACGTCGTCGGATTCGTCGAGATCCCCATCCCCACATGCGGTTGCGGCCCGGCCCCGTACAGGTGGGTCACGGTGTCGGCCCAGCCCATCCCCACGCCCACGAGCTGGCAGTTCCCGGCCAGGATCACGTAGTGGCTGCCGCCCGATCCGATGTGGAATGCATCGGCGATCCCCGTGGCCCAGTTGACGGTCTGACAGTAAAACAAACAACTGTCGAAGATCAGGTCGCCGAGCCCGCCGCCGGGCGGCTGCACGCTCACCAGGAACTTGCCGCTCGTCTCCGAGTAGCACTGGAACAGACAGTGCTCCCAGCGGTTGGCGCCGTTGGTGACGACCATCTCGGCGTTGGCCGCGGCCCGGATGGTCTGGCAGGAGCCGATGGTGCAGTCCTTGAACACGTTCTCGGCGCCCGAGACGCTCAGGCAGTAGCTGCCCGCCCGCGCCGCCGGCGTCGCATGGTTCATCCCGTTGAAGTACACGCGCTCGAAGTAGTTGTAGGGGCCGCTGACGATCACGCAGCCGCTATCCGTGTTCGCGTCCTTCCCGTTCTGGAACTGGATGTCCCGCACGATGCAGCCGCGGCCCGAGAAGGTGATCACCGGCGTGAGGTCCAGGGCTGCCGAGCCCGAGATCCGGCTCCGCTGCCCGATCCCCGGGAACGGCGGCCCGATCCCCACCAGGTGGGTGAAGTTCTTGTCCCACGCGATCGCCTCGGTCGGGCTATCGGCGGCGGCTCCCGAGATCAGCGCCACCACGTCATGCTGGTTCGCCACGCACTTGTCCTCCGCTGCCAGGACCGTTTTCATCGGTTTGAGCGGTGACCGTCCCGTGTTGTCGTCATCGCCGTTCGTGCCATCCACCCAGTACACATTCGAGTATGGCCCTACCGGCAGCCCCAGGGCCAGGGGGTCTGTAGCTTTCGGATACAGTCCCATATCAGGGCTCCTTTCCCATCAACTCGATTTGCCGTCCTATGTGCCGTTCGCCGTATCATGGCCGTGGGTGCCCTCACCCACCGCTGCCGTCGCCGTTTGCCATTCATGCGGGGGGTGAGGGCACCCCCCGCCACGATGGATCCGCCGTTCGTGGGGCAGGCTTCCTAGCCTGCCGCCGTTCTGGCAGCCCTCACGCCGTCAGTATCGCAAACGGGCTGCGATCCGCCTCGGTCTCCTCCATCTCGTTGATGGGGTTGGGCAAAGCGAAGCCCAGCCTCATCACCGCCCGCAGCGCCACCATATCCTGCTGGAAGAGGTTGTAGACCACGTTGTTTGCGGTGTCCGTGATCACGCCCTCGGTGGCGACCGTGTAGGTCATGTCCTGCCGCACCGCGAACACGAGCTGGCTCCAGTCCCCCGAGATGAGCAGGGCCTGAGCCGCGCTGATCGAGCCATCCAGCGGGAAGATGCAGGGCGCGCCATCCAACTCATAGCGCGTCGGATCCTGCGGCGCCGAGGTGAAGATCGGCAGGCCGTTCGCGTCGCGCACATTGCGCAGCCGCCCCCTCATCGAGATCGCGGCGACATGTGCCGTGGCCATGAAGCCATCAGCCTCGATCAGCATGAGCAGGCCGTCGCCGGCGCCCTCCGCCGACTCACCCAGGATCGCCTCATATAGGTCGCTGAACCCGGCCGCCGATGCCGTTGCGCTAGCGGCTGTGGCGAACGCCACCAAGCCGGCAGCGCCCAGGTTGGTCGTCCAGGTCGCCGGAATGTTGGTCCCGTAGAGCACGGCCTGGGTGATGACCTTGGAGAAGGCTGCCTCCAGGGCCGGGCGCGCCTCGCCCCAGATGTCGTAATCAACGTCATCCAGCACGGCCTGCGGGATCGGCACGATCGCCGCGATCTCCTCGGCGTCGATGTACTTGTTGTCCCAGGAAAGATCGGTGGTCTGTTTGAGGCCCGTGTCACCGTCCACGAAGTACGCGGTGGCCAGGGCATCGGCCACGGGGATCCGTCTTTGCGCCCGGCTCAGGTTCGGCAGCCGGCGCGCCAGGTTGAACAGCCAGAAGTTATCCTGCAGGCCGAGCATGATCGCCTGAGCGGCGTCCTCCGGGATCAATGCTGCGCTGTCGGTTCGCGAAATCACGCTGTTGACTGGCATGTCTCATCACTCCTCATCCAGTAGGACAGGTGCCCTCACCTGTCCACCATATGGCTCCGTGGCGCAGGCTTCCAGCCTGCGGTCGTTCAGTAGGACAGGCACTCTTGCCTGTCCATCATTGCCGGCCATCCTACTTCCTCCCCGCCGCCTCCCGGATCATGTCATTCATGGTCCGGCCTTTGGCGGCGGCTCCTTGCCCTGGTCGCCCTGCCACGCCCAACGCGGTCGCCTTCCCTGTCTGCTCTTGTTCCCGTTCCGCGCGCACCCGCGCCAGCACGTCCTCGGGCTTATCGCCATCGCTGGCGGCCGCAAGCTGTTGGTCCAGGTAGACCCGCCAGGCCAGATCAAAGTCCGCCGCGTTGTTCGCGACGAACTGCGCCCGGGTGGCCGCGGCCTCACTCGCCGCCCGCTGACTCTCCGCCGTCGTGACCTTGTCCTGGAGCGCCTTCATCTCGGCCTCGAGTCGCTGGACCTCGCTCATCTCCGCCGTCTTCTTCTCCGCTTCTATCTCTCCCCTGGTCTGGGCTTTCGCCTCGGCAATGAGCTTCTCGCGCTCGCCCTTGTACTTGAGGTCCAGCCGATCGGACTCTTTTCGGATCAGTTCTTGCACTTCGGCCGCGGTCATGGTTGGTTGCTTGGTGTCCTTGCCCTGTTCCGTGCCCTGCTGTGTGCCCTGCTGCTCGCCCATCATCTGTACCTCCCGTTGCCGTTTTCCTTGCCTTCTGGAGAGGCGGGACCCCGTTCCCGCCTGTGTCGTACGACGTCGTGCGGATGCAAGCGTCCGCCCGAGGACGCCCGACCTACGCGCTCAACGCGCTCGCCTTCTCCGCCTCGCCCGGATCGCTCCCCACGCCCGTTCCGCCGATGACCGCTTCTTATATCGCGGCGGCCCCGATCCGATCCGCCATTTCCGTTTCCGCTTGTCGTACCTCACCGGCATCTCTCATCACCTCGTCGTGCCATTCCTGGAGAGGCGGGACCCCGTTCCCGCCTGTGCCGTTTGCCGTCCATCGTGCCGGGCGGTGCCCTCACTTCCCCCTGCCGTTGATTGTCGGGCGAGGACGCCCGACCTACTCGGTCAATGCCTCCTCATACTCCGCCACGTACGGCTCCGCCC
>CAZXXV010000096.1:0-10649 GCA_964644725.1 uncultured bacterium | reverse complement strand
GATGGCCTTCTGCAATCCCAACATCAATGATTCGGTCGGGAAATTGCTTTTGAAAGACCTCCCCAACCTGCCCGGGAGGAAAATCGGCATAACAGCAGACGATCTTTCCATTGTTCTCCGCAAGTTCAATGAGTGCACGGTTATGGCCGGCATACATGCTCTCAGAGACATCTCTCGTTTTTCGCAAGTGTCTGCTTTTCACAATCGTCTCCTTTCCTGCTCTCTAACCCTTTCGAGCATCTTATCCACCAGTTGCTTATCCCTTTAATGCCTCAAGACCTGTTTTCAATATCTCGTCGGTGATCTTTACGAAATGGCAATTGGTATTCTCGAGAGATGGGAATCCCTTCCCCTTAATCGTATGGGCAATAATAGCCTGAGGTCTTCCCTTGACCGTGAGGGCCCAATCCAAGGTATCGATCACTTCGGAAAGGTCATTCCCGTCGATCTCTCTTGTTTCCCAGCCAAAAGCTCTAAACTTCTCACCCAGCGACAACATATTCATTTTCTTCTCTACGGGTCCTGTCGATTGGAACCTATTGTTGTCAACGATCGCGGTTAAGTTGTCTAATCGGTAATGAAATGCGTTTGCAGCCGCCTCCCAGACCTGGCCCTCGTTACATTCGCCATCCCCTAGGATGCAGTAAACCCTAAATCGAGCTTCCCGATGACGCACATCCGCCTTTAGATTCTCTTCATCGGGGCTGATATAAGCTCCGATCGCAGCGCCCACCGCGAAAGAGAGCCCTAACCCCAATGATCCCCCGCTGCAATCAATCCCAGGAGTTCGGCAATCGACATGGGTCTGCAATCTGGAGCCACAGTGGCTGTATGTTTTGAGTTCTTCCCTCGGGATATAACCTGCCTCCGCAAGGGCAGCATAGAAGACCTCGCACGCGTGTCCTTTTGAAATAATAAGTCTGTCCCGTTCGCTCCATTGGGGTTTCTTCGGATCATGCCTCATTCGATAGAAGAAGAGTGCCGTGACGAAGTCGGCTGAAGAAAATGAGCCCCCCAGCCAACCCATTCCCATTTCCTTCATGACAAATAATGACTCTCTTCGAAGCTTCATCGCTTTTGCCTGTAGGTCCCTCACTAATTCTTTTTTACTCATGGCTACCCTCTCCATTCCTTTTCGTTCTGCGGTGGTCGATGTGGGTCAGGAGGCGCATCCTAGCGGGCGCCGTGCAACGTCTTGAGCATCTTGATCACGTCCTTGTCGTTTTGCACAACGTGGTAGTGATCCAGGCCGTCACCGTTCTGATCGAAGTTGAAATCGCTTTCGGCTCCCTGGAACTTCTGGAAGCTCAGGATGCCCTTGGGGATGTTCTCAGGCTTGAGGGCCGGTGCCTTCTTCATCCCCTCCGCGAAGACCAGGACTGCGTCATACCACCAGGCGGCATACAGATCGGGCTCCTGGCCGTACTTCGCCTTATAGTCCGTAGCAAAGGCGTTCGAGGTGGGGCTGGCCTCCACATGGAAGTCGGTGAGACCGTAGGTACCGTACAGCGAATCCCCTGCGAGATTCCGGCTATGCACCCCGGTCATCGAGGGGGAGCCCACCCACGTCATCTGGGCGCCGAGTTGCTTGATCCGCCGGGCGAACACGCCGAGATCCGTGCCGTACGTCATGTAGGTCGCGAGGGCGGTGGCGCCCGACTTCTTCAGACCCTGGACCGCTCCGGTGAAATCCTTCTCGCCGTTGCTGTAGCCCTGGGTGAAGGACCACCTCGCCCCAGCTCTTTCACGGCTGGCGTCAACATGTCCCGCCCGCCGTTACCGGAGGCGTCGGAGGCGTGCACGATAGCTACCTTCTTCTGCTTCAGCTCATCAACGATGAACTTGGCAATGACCTTTGCGCCCATGCCGTCGTGGGGGCGGAAGCGGAAGATCCACTGGCTGCTGCTGTGGGTGAGACCCACACCGTCTTGAGACGACCCCCAATACCTGCCCGTTCAATGCGAGCGCGACTGAGTTCCATGACGCACCAGGCCGCGCCCTTCTTAGGTCCCAGCCCGCGGCGCTCAGGCAGACTGGATGATCGCTTTGATGGTGTCGGGTCTCTCTCCGTGCGCCAGGGAGGCAACGACGGCGGGAGCTTGCTCCAACGCGATCCGTTCGGTGATCAGCGTCGGAAGGTTCCCGAACTGGCCACGCTCCCAGAGCCGGATCGCCAGCGTGTAATCCTCGGCGGTGTACATGGACGTACCGATGACCACCCTCTCCCGCACCTGGATCTGGTGCGCCGCCAGGAGGCCCCCCTGGAAGAAGGAGGCGATGATCACCAGGCGGCCCATCCGCCGGCAGAGCTCCACGGCCTGGCGTAGCGCGGCGTCGGCGGCCACCGCGATGAACACGACGTCCGCCCCCAGGCCGTCCGTGGCCGCCCGCACCGCCTCCACCGGATCCGTCGCCAGCGGGTCGATGGCCAGATCCGCACCGCACCGCAGGGCCGTCTCCCGCTTGAAGGGGGTGGGATCTGTCACGGCGATCCATCCGGGGACGGCGCACTTGGCGCAGAGGAGCGTCATCAGGCCGATCGTCCCCGCCCCCAGAATGGCCACGCGCTCGCCCATGCGCAGCGCGGCGCGCCGCACGGCGTGGAGGCCAACGCACAGGGGCTCCAGCGCGGCGCCTTCCTCCCAGGTCATCTGCGGGGGCATCACGTGACACATGCGCTCGGCCGCCACCACGTATTCCGCGAAGGCCCCGATCCAGTCGCCCACCCCGACGAACCGCTTGCTCGGGCACTCGTTGTAGTGGCCCTGCCGGCAGAAGACGCAGGTCCCGCACCCCAGGTGGGGCTCGATGGCCACCCGCTCCCCGACCTTTCGGGCCTTGATCTCGGGACCGACTTGGACGATCTCCCCGGCGAGCTCGTGCCCCGTGATGACCGGGGGCCGGCGCACGTCGTGCTTCCCGGTGAAGGCCGCCACGTCGCTCGCGCAGATCCCGGCCGCCTTCACCCGCACGAGCACTTCGCCCTCTGCTGGGACGGGCGTGGGGACGTCAACGATCTCGGCCCGTCCCGGCTCTGGGAACTTCATCGCCTTCATAGGCTCTGCCTCTCTCCAGTCATGCCTCCCACCTTTTCGAAGAGTCTCGGTAAAAGGGGACGTAGTTCACTTATTCTACTTTTCCTCTGGGGGGGGGAATCCGCCTCAGAAACAAAACGGCCCTCTGGGGGTGATTAGTCCCCAGAGGGCCGTCGGACTCGCGCACCACAATTTTTCCAGGCGGCATCGCTGCCCCCCCAGGATCAGTCGCCAGGGATCCCCGGTCAACCGGCGGGATGCTACCTCTCATCGGAGAACTAAGTCAAGGTGGAAAGATAGCGGTCAGCACTCAGAGCCTGTGAAAGGATCGCGATTGATGTATCGCTCAGGCGTCACGCGCCTCCGGTGACGTGCCCGGGGTTGCACCCACGAGTCGCCGGCGCTCCCCTCTTCAGTCCCATCACCCCCGGGGGGCACACATCCCAGGCAGGGCCGAGGGGCCTCAGCTCCCCACGGCCTGCCCGGCCGCGCGGGCCAGCGCCACCCACCGGAGCAGGTTGTGCGTCACCGCCGTCCACAGCGCGAGACAGAGCACCTTCGCGAGGCCCCGAACCCGCACCCGGTGGTCTTTCCGCAGGGCGTTGATCTAAAGAGGGAGGCTGTTCGGGTATTTCGGAATCGCTCGAGAATGGGTGCGCAAGGTGTGACGCGGTTACACTCTGCCGGTTCCGACCTACGGTCCATCGGATGCGTTTGGCGGACCGCTGCCGCACGCCCCGGCTTGTGTAGGTCACAGCCGCGACAGCAGCCATATCGACACCTCAATGGAGGAGTCGGACCGGTGCCGCGAGGGCTGTGGCCCATGAATAATGTAGGCCAGGAGAAGCGGAAAAAGCAACAGCCTCCTGCAGAACAGGAGGCTGTTTTTCTTCTGATCGTTGCAGGGGGGCCTTTGGATTGACGGCAAACACTCCTCTGGCATTTCGATTTGAGGCTAGAGCCTAACCTCGTCAAGGGCTTTATATCAAGCCGGCTCCGCTTCGCCGGCTCGCGACGTCAAGCCTCAGCCTGCACATCCCCCGGATGGCTCAAAGGCGGCGGGCAGCCTTGGAGGATCTCCATATTTCGTGATGGCATAGAGCCAATAGCAAGGGAACTTTCCTCGATTGCTATCTCCCTCCGCCGGAGACTTCCGTGGCCGCTGCGGCCTTGCGATCGTACACGACACGCCCGCCGACAATGGTCATCCGCACGGCAAGGGTATCATCCAAGAGGACCAGATCCGCACGCTTGCCAGGCAGGAGGCTTCCCCGATCGCCATCGAGCCGCATGAACCGGGCGGGGTTGACAGTCGCCAGCTTGATCGCGTCCCGCAGGGAAAGACCTACCTCCTGAACCATGGTCCGAATGCATCGATCCATGGTAGCAATGCTGCCGGCGAAAAAGCTGCGGTCGGGAAGCTTGGCCACGTCGTCCTCCACGAGCACCGTCCGGCCGGCCGAGGTGTGCTCCCCCGGTGGGAATCCAGCAACGCGGACGGCATCCGTGCAGACGCACAGGCGATCCAGGCCCTTGGCCTTGACGATAAGCTGGAGCAGGCTCGGCGGCAGATGACGACCGTCGGCGATCATCTCGGCAGAAAGCTCATCCAAGAGGAGCGTGGCTTCGATGACGCCAGGAATCCGAAACGCCCGGACGCGGCGGAGCCCCGACATGCTGGAATATATGTGGGTGACGTGCGTGAAGCCCGCCTCGACCGCTGCGACCACATCGTCGAAAGTGGCCGCCGTGTGGCCGATGGACGCCACGATACCACGGGCCACAAGCTCCCGGCCGAGTTCCAGTGCACGCGGCAATTCGGGGGCCACAGACATGCGCCGCACGATATCCGCGAAAGCGAGCATGTGAGACCATTCACCAGGCTCGGGGTCCTTCATGGCACCTGGAGGTTGCGCCCCGGCCTCAGCAGGCGCAAAGTACGGCCCCTCGATGTGCACGCCCGCAACGTCCGCGCCGGCACGCGTCCGACCGACCGCCTCCCGAAGCACCCCCAGGGCCTGAACGATCTCTGTCACCGGGCCGGTGCGCAGGGTTGCCAACAAGGAGGTCGTGCCTCCCTTGGCGTGGAAGGCACAGGCGGTATCGACCGACTCCAGGGACGCATCCATGAAATCGGCCCCTGACCCGCCGTGGACGTGGATGTCCACAAAGCCCGGAACGATCGTGCAACCGCCCGCGTCCACGCGCTCCGCCTCTGACGGGATGTCCACCTCATGCGCGGCCCCCACCCCCTGGATGCGTCCATCCTGCACCAGTACTGTGCCCTCTGGAATCTCACGGAAGGGGGTAAGCAATCGTCCCCCCACAACGGCCAGAGCCCGCGAGTTCACCGAAGCATCCCTCCAGGGAAGCTGTGTGGAGGAGCCGCTTGCCCGCGTCCCTCCGCGGTCGGGTTAGAGGTGCTTGACGCGTGGGTAGTATTTTGCGAAGAGCGGCTCGTTCATCGCCTCCGCCCCCGCCATGTTGCCGCTGTAAAACACCTCCGGAGTGCCCCCGGCCTTCACAATGCGATCCACGACCTCCGCAGCAAGCGACTGGAGGATGTACGTGTTGATCACTGTAGACACGGAGGACACGCGGCGGTCAAACCCATCGATCTCCACGACGGCGTCACCCGGCGGGACGTGCGAGTCGATGACCACGTCGGCCAGGTCGCAGAGATTCTTATTACTGGGATGCCGGGCCGGGATGTTGGGTGCCACCCCCTCCGCAAATTCTCGCGACGTCACAGCGATGACGGTGACGCCGCGGCGGCGGCACTCCAGCGCCGTATCGATGGTTACCGCGTTGATCCCGTTCACATTGATGAGAATCAGCAGGTCTCCCTGCTTGACCCGATAGTAGTCGAGGACGTGCGGGGCAAAGCCGACCACGCGCTCGGTACTGGGATGGCCATCAAGGTTGGCGATCCCAGGCGGGAAGAGGGGATTCAGGCCCGCCAGTCCGCCTGCGCGCCAGAAAAGCTCCATGGCTCCCATCACCGAGTGGCCACCCGTTCCGAACACATGCACCAGTTCATCCTTGAGCAGCTTCTTCGCAACGAGATCGGCTGCCCGGTAAATGTTCTGTCGCTCTTGAGCCCGCACACGCTCCAAGATACTGAGACAGGCTTCGTAGAAACGATCCATCGGCTGCGATGCTACCATGGTCAGGCCCTCCTACTTGTACCCGATATCGCGAAGTTGACGTGCCGCCCACTGCATCGCCTCCTTGGCCTTGAGCTTCCCGGTGACAACCTGCGCGAACATGTTCGGCAGGACAAACGTCGCATACACCGCTTGCGCCCGCCGATCGGGCGGTGCCGGCCAGCCCGTCAGCTTCTGCCATTTGGTGTACCCGATGATTCCCTGAAGCTTCGGGTCGCGGCGCCAGACGGGATGGCCGTCGAAATGCGGATGCGCGGGGAGGTTGAAGCCGCCGCCGGTCTCGATGTAGCGATTCTGGTTCTCCTCTTCGTAGAAGAAGCGCAAGAAATCTTTCGCCGCCTGCTTGTTCCGGGCGAACTTCCAAATGCCGAAACTATAGAAGTCACCGATGCCGAATCGCCCCTTCGGACCAGCCAGTGCCCCGTGGTGATTGAGCTTGGCGGCAATATCAGGGTTGCTGGTTTTGGCCGACATATACACGCTGACGGGATTCAGGGTCCAGGAGCCGCGCCCTGAGAGGATGAATCGATTGTTGCCGGCATTGTCCCACGCCAGGACCTCGCGATCCATCAGGGCAAAGACCTCCTGGACATAGGCAATGGCTTCCTCGGTCTCTACCGATTCAATGGCGACCTCACCCTCAGGCGTGACCGTCTTGCCTCCGAATCCCCAGAGGAGTTGGTAAAGGGAGTTATTGGCGTCCCCGCACTGGCTGATGGCGAAGCCGACCGGGTGATCCCTGCCCCGGAGCGGCCGCGCGACACGCAAGAGATCACTCCAGCTATCGGGGGCCCGCTCCCCCACTTGGTTGAGGTAGTCTTCCCGATAGGTCGCGTGGAATGCGACACTCATCCGGGCAATCGCTTTCCAGTGCCCATTCAGGAAGCACGCCTCCTTGGCGATCGGATGCCACGGCCCCCACTTCTTAATGATCTCCTCGTTGAGATCGTCGAGGTCGATGAGCTGATCCTGGATCATCGCCGTTTGGAGGTTCTCAAAGGCCGCGATGTCATGGCCGCTCTGGGCCTGAACCTCGGCCGCGTGCTTCCCCGCCATTTCGGGAATGGAAATGAAGTCCACCGTGACCTTCACCCGGTTGCCCTTGCCGAACTCCTCGGCCTGCCGGCGGAGTTCTTCATCGTTGGCCGGCACGAACGAGCTGAACATGAGGATGCTCAGTTCCCGCTCCTGCCCGCGGGCGATCTGCGGGAAGCCCCCGGTGAGGCCCACCCCATAGGCGGCTCCGGCTGCCCCGACCACCTTCAGGAACTGTCGTCTCTTCATTCGAGTTTCCATTGTCTTCTCCCTCCTGTGACCATCGTGTCAACTTCCCCTGTGGTCTTGCCTCTGTATCCCCCCTTCACTTGATGGCGCCCGCCGTGAGACCGGAGATGTAGTAATCCAGCAAGAAAGCGTAGGCGACCGCGATGGGGACGGAGCCCAGGACCGCCCCCGCCATCAGCTCCCCCCAATAGAACACGTCCCCACGGATGAGTTCCATGACCACTCCTGGTCCAAGTGTCTTCTGCGCCGTCGAGCTGATGAACATGACGGCGTAGATAAACTCATTCCAGGACAGCGTGAACGAGAACAGCATGGCCGTGAGAACGCCCGGGATAGCCGTCGGGAGGACCACGCGTACCAAGCCGCCAAGGCGGCTGCACCCATCCATCCATGCGCTCTCCTCCAGTTCTTGAGGAATCGTGCGAAAGTAGCTCATGAGCAGCCACGTCGCGAACGGCACGAGGAACGTCGGATAAGTCACCACGAGCGCCCAGCGTGTATCCCCGAGATGCAATTCCCGGACGACCTCTGACAGGGGGATGAACAGCAGCGTGGTCGGCACCAAGTACACCGCAAAGATCGCGCCGCCCAGGGCCTCTCCGCCTCGAAACCTGAGTCGTGCCAAAGCGTATCCGGCCAGGATGCTGATGACGACCGCCGCGGCCGTCGACAGCACAGCCACTACGATGGTGTTGCCCATCCAGGTCAAGAACGCCGTGCGCCGGAAGAGGAAGACATAGTGTTCCAACGTCGGGCTGACCCGGAACCAGAATGGGATCGCGCGCAGGTCGTAGATTTCAGAGTTCTGCTTGAACGAAGTGACGATCATCCAGTAGAAGGGAAAGAGCGAGAACACCACGAAGGGCAAGACGCCCAGGTAATAGGCCAACGCGCGACGTTTGCGGCGAGCTACCATTTCCATTTCCTTCGCATGAGACGCATCTGGTAAAAGACGATGACCATGAGGAATGGCAGCATGAAGAGGGAGATGGCGGCCCCGCGTCCAATCTCCCCTGTCATCAGCCCGACTTGGTGGGCGAGTGTCGGCAAAAGGTGGGTGCTGTTCAGAGGACCGCCGCGCGTCAGGACGTAGACGATGTTGAAATCGCTGATGGTCATAATGAGCGAGAAGAGCACGACGGTTGACAGCACCGGCCGGAGCAGGGGGAGGGTGATGAACCAGAACTTCGTGAAGCTCGTGGCGCCTTCCGTTTCTGCCGCCTCGTAGAGCTCGTCAGGGATCGAAATGAGACCCGCCAGCAGATTAATGGCAAAGAACGGTATTCCCCGCCAGATGTTGACCATGATCACCGCGGCCCTGGCCAGGTGCGCCTCGCCGAGCCACTGCAGATCGGAGATATAGTTGATGGCACCCAGCTGGGCCAAGGTCCAGTTGATGACGCTGAACTGGGGCTCGAACATCCACTTCCAGCCCACCGTGCTGAGGGCGGTTGGAACGATCCACGGGAGGAGGATCACCGCCCGGATCAGGCGGCTTCCCGGCAGCTGGTGGCGCCCGAAACCAGCCAGGATCAGGGCCAGACTCAGACCCAGGATGACCTTGGCCGTAACCGCCGTGATGGCGTATATGGCGGTATTCCTCAGGGTCTGCTGAAAGATCTCTTGACGAAGCAGCCGGGCGAACTGACCCAAGCCGATGAATCGTCCGAGATTGCCCACGACGGCGTCACTGGTGGCCAGATACAGCGAGAGCAGGAAAGGGTAGCCAACGAGCGGGAGGAGGAGGCCCATGGCCGGGGCCACAAACGCATAGGCCGTAACCGCCTCTGGGCTCAGGATGCGAATCCTACGTTGGGGGCCTCGCCTGGTCTGGTCCATGGCCCTGAACATCGACGTCCTTGGCTAGTACTGGTGGATGACACGCCCTCGGTACCGCTCCTGGATCTTCAGGCTCCTTTCCCGCCCGCCCGGTAGGTTTGCGCTGGACCGAACCAGCGGCTCAAGGCCTCGTTGGGCCATCCGCTCGACTACGAGCGACACCAGGCTGTTCACGATCAGCACGACCGGAAAGGTCGAACTTGAGGCGACCTTGTATTGTACTCCGGGGATGTCCAGGATGGCGTCGCCGGGCGGGACGTGACAGTCGATGACGATGTCGGCCAGGTCACAGAGGTTCAAGTTATTGGGGTGACGTGCCGGCGTCTCGGGTGGGACACCCTCGGAGAACTCCCGTGACGTCACGGCGATCACGATGGCGCCCCGCTGCTTTGCCTCGAGCGCCGAATCGATGGTCACGGCGTTAATGCCGTTGACGTTGATGATGATGAGAACGTCTCCGCTTCGCACGCCATAGTGATCGAGAATCCTCGCCGCATAGCCGACCAGGCGCTCAGTATTGGGGTGGCTATCGGTCACAGAGACCCCCGGGGGGAAGATGCCGTTAATTGGGTACAGCCCTCCCGCACGTTGGAACATCTCCATGGCACCCATGATGGAATGCCCACCGGTCCCAAACACGTGGATCACACGATCCTCTCGAAGCTTCTCGATGAGCAAGTCGGCGGCCCGACTCAGCGAGTCTTGCTCGTGGGTCATAACCGCCTGCATGATACGGGTCACGGCTTGGAAGTACCGCTCGGCAGCATTCATCGCTCTCTACTCCAATGTGATTCCGCCGCGATGTGCAGGCTTCTAGTGATCGCTGCAGTTGACCAAGCTACACAACCCCTCCGAGGCTTCACCCCTTGCGCGACCCCCCTCCCGGCAGGTCCCGTCGAGTTTCCGGGTCCGCATGTGCTCGCTGAAATAGGGAAGGTACGCAGGTCGAGGCGTGTGGGCCGGGCTGCAACCGCCCCCAGAAACTTCGGTGGGAGCCCGCAAGGGAGGATAGCCCCTCATGGAGCGCCTCTTTCAACGGGGGCGCCTGTGGAGAGTACGAAAACCAGGGGGTGGCAAGAGCCCCTGGAATGCGCACTCACGCAGGGAGAGAGATCCAGGACAAGCACCGCCCGCCGGATTCATGGGGGCTGGCCGAGCCTCCCCTCGGAATACCGAATGGTGCAGCGAGGCTTGAGATTAAAGCTATACGAAGCCTTTGTGATTGTCAAGGATAAGGCCCGAGGCCGCTGAGAAATCGGAAGCGGATGCGGTTAAGGGCCCCCTTCCTACGGCTGGAAACGGAGGGATCCGCAGACTGGGGGAC
>CAZXXV010000095.1:8695-10793 GCA_964644725.1 uncultured bacterium | reverse complement strand
CGTTGACCAGTTGGGGGTTGGCCTTGCCGCGGGTGGCCTTCATGACCTGGCCGATGAGGAAGTTGAAGGCGGCTTCCTTGCCGCTGCGGTACTCGGCGACGGCGCCGGGGTTGGCGGCCAGGACGTCGCGGACGATCTTCTCCACCTCGGCCGGGTCGGCGATCTGGCCGCCCTTCTTCTTCAGGATGTCGGCCGGGTCGGCCCCGGTGGTGTACATCTCTTCGAAGAAGTCCTTGGCCATCTTCCCGCTGATTGCGCCCTTGGCCAGAAGGCCCAGCATGGCGCCCAGCCGCTCCGGCGGGATGGGGCTTTGCGTGATGTCCTTTCCATCCTTGTTCAGGCGGCCCAGGAGTTCCACCATGACCCAGTTACTGACGATCTTCGGGTCGTTGTGGACCTTGACGGCGGCCTCGTAGTACGAGGCGAGTTCTTGGCTCATCGTCAGGACGCCCGCGTCGTACTCCGGAATGGCGTAGTCGCGGACGAAGCGCTGACGCTTGGCCTCGGGCAGCTCGGGCAGGGAGCGTCGAATCTCCTCGATCCACGCCGGCTCGATGACCAGGGGAACCAGGTCCGGCTCCGGGAAGTAACGGTAGTCGTGGGCGTACTCCTTGCTCCGCATGGAGAGGGTGATCTCCTGGTCGGCGTTCCAGAGGCGCGTTTCCTGGACCAGCGTCTCGCCCGATTGCAGGGCCTTAATCTGACGTCGGATCTCGTAGTCCAGCGCCTTCTGCACGTTCTTGAAGGAGTTCATGTTCTTGACTTCGACCTTGGTTCCGAACTCCTGGGAGCCTTTGGGGCGGACGGAGACGTTGGCGTCGCAGCGGAAGCTGCCTTCCTCCATGTTGCCGTCGCACACCCCAAGGTAGACCAGGATCGCGCGGAGCTGCCGCAGATACTCCGCCCCCTCCTCAGGCGTGCGGATGTCCGGCTCGCTCACGATCTCCATCAGGGGAACGCCGCAGCGGTTGAAGTCCACCAGGCTGGATTCCGCCTCCTCCATGATCCCGGCGTGGACCAGCTTGCCCGTGTCCTCTTCCAGGTGGACGCGGCGGATGCCGACCCGCTTGGCTTCGCCGCCAACGGTGAACGTGACCCAGCCGTGCTCCGATAGGGGCAGCTCGTACTGGGAGATCTGGTAGTTCTTGGGCAGGTCCGGGTAGAAGTAATTCTTGCGCGCGAACCGCGACATGGGCGCGATGGTGCAGTTGACCGCCAGGGCCGTGCGAATGGCGAACTCGACCCCGCGTCGGTTGATCACGGGCAGGACCCCCGGCATCCCAAGGCAGACGGGGCACGTTTGGGTGTTGGGCGGCGCACCGAACTTCGTGCTGCACCCACAGAACATCTTGGAGTTCGTCAGGAGTTCGGCGTGTACTTCCAGGCCGATGACTGCTTCGTATTCCGGCATGATCAATCCTCGGTTGGAATCGCCTCCAACGAGGCGATGTACCCCGGGCTCAAGCCGTGTGCCCTGGCCCCGTCAATGAGTTGCTGAAGGTAGCGACGCCCGGGTCGATAGCTTCCCATCGGCCGGGCATGATAGGCAAAAGCTGCCAGCGTCATTCCTTCAAAAGCGTTCGGCGGTTCGACCGTTCGACCGTTCGGCTGTACCAGAACTGCCGAACAGCCGAACCCGCCGAACAGTATTGAGTTCTATTGCCAGATCGCATGAACCTCGAACACGTAATTTGTCGCTGACCGGTTCCTTTCCTCGATGGCCAGGCTCCAGGAGCTTCGGTCTCCCGACCGTAGGTCTCCCACGCTCACTCGTTGGGTTCCGAGCACCTTCTTTTTCTTGTCAAGGAACTTCACCACCACCGTGACGTCGCGGGCGGACGCCTTACTGAAGTTCTTGACGTTCCCCTTCAGCGTGTCTATCCACCGCTCGTAGTCTAGCACCACCAGGTCCCGGTTCTTCCCGGTGGGCGCCTTAGTCACAGCCTTCGCGGCATGGGCCGGGGCTGCGGCCAGGATGACCACCGCCAAGAGGACCCAAAGCCACACGCTCGCCCGGATCAGTTGCCGAATCGACATGCTGCACCCCCTGACCGCTTGTTGTGTCCCTCAACCCCTTGGCGCAATGAAAGATTTCAAA
>CAZXXV010000095.1:7112-8595 GCA_964644725.1 uncultured bacterium | reverse complement strand
TTTCAAAATGCGCGGAGCGCGTCACAGCCTCGGTCGCTGTTTGTACCAGCCAGTGGCTTGCTCGTAGGCGTGGGCCACCCTGAGGATCGTCTCCTCGTCGAAGGGTTTCCCGATGATTTGGAGTCCGATGGGCAGCTCGGATTTCGTGTAGCCGCAGTTGACATTGATCCCCGGAATACCCGCCAGGTTCGCCGAGATGGTGAGGATGTCCGACAAGTACATCTGGAGCGGGTCGTCTGTCTTCTCCCCGAACTTGAAGGGCGGTGTCGGCGACGTGGGGGTGACGATGACATCGCAGCGCTTGAACGCCTCGGTGAAATCCTGCCGGATCAGGGTCCGGACCTTGAGCGCCTTCAGGTAGTAGGCATCATAGTAGCCGGCGCTCAGGGCATAGGTGCCAAGCATGATGCGCCGCTTGACTTCGGGGCCGAAGCCCTCGCGGCGGGTCTTCATGTACATGTCAATCAAATGCTCCGACCGGGCCGTGCGGTAGCCGTACTTGACGCCGTCATAGCGCTCCAGGTTCGAGCTGGCCTCGGCCGTGGCCACCAGGTAGTAGACCGCCACGGCGTAGTCCGTGTGCGGAAGAGAGACCTCCTCTTGTACCGCGCCCAGCCGCTCAAGGACCCGGATAGCCTCATGAACCGCCGACTCCACCTCCGGGTCCATGCCGGGGATGAAGTATTCGGAGGGAATCCCGATTCTGATGCCCTTGATGTCTCCGGTTAGCCCGGCTTCGTAATCGGGCACCGGGATATCGGCAGAAGTCGAATCCAACGGGTCATGGCCGGCGATCACCTGGAGCAGGATGGCGGCATCCCGAACGTCCTTGGTCATCGGGCCGATCTGATCGAGGGATGAGGCGAAGGCCACGAGTCCAAACCGGGAAACCCGGCCATAAGTCGGTTTCAAGGCAGCGATGCCGCAGAAGCCACCCGGCTGCCTGATCGAGCCGCCGGTGTCGCTCCCGAGGGCAGCGGCGCACATGTCGGCCGCCACGGCCGCCGCCGAGCCACCGCTGGACCCACCGGGGACGCAATCCAAGTTCCAGGGGTTCCGGGTCTTCTTGAACGCCGAGTTCTCGGTGGACGAGCCCATGGCGAACTCGTCCATGTTGGTCTTGCCCAGCATCACGCAGCCGGCCGCATACAACCGGCTCATCACGGTCGCGTTGTAGGGCGGGATGTAGTTCTCCAGGATCCTGGAGGAGCAGGTGGTGGCCACGCCCTTCGTGCAGATCACGTCCTTGATGGCCAGAGGGATGGCCGCAAAGGGTGGCACCTTTTCCTTGCGCACCTGCATGTCCTCGAACTTCTTGGCAAAGGCCAGGGCAGGTCGCGGCGTCAGGGTGTTGTAGGCCTGGATGCGGTCCTCGACCCGGCCGATCCGGACAAAGAAATTCTGAACGACCTCGACCGGCGACACCTCTCCCTTTTGGATCAGATCCCGCAGCTCGTGAATGGTCAGGCGGTAGAGTTCCACG
>CAZXXV010000095.1:0-7012 GCA_964644725.1 uncultured bacterium | reverse complement strand
ACGAACTTCGGAGCCAGCTTCTTCCGGCCCACGCCGGCGAAGGTGACGACAACCTTCAGATCCTCGCCCTCGCCGATGCGCTCCCTGATGGTGCCGATGCCCCAGTCGGGATGGCGCACCCGCATCCCGACCTGGAGGTGATCCACAAATGGCTCCACCGGCTCGTATCTCGGGCCCGCCGGTTCGCTATCAATCACTCCCGGCACACGACCCCTGGCCCCCGACCCCCAGCTGCTCTGCAGGCCGTCCAGCCGCTCCACCAAATGCTCGGGCATCTCGTCCAGGAACCGGGAGGGCAGGTTGTAGGCGTCGTTGTTGTATAGCCGCCGAGACAGCGCGGCCGAGAGGAACAGCCGATCCTTGGCTCGGGTCATACCAACGTAGCAGAGTCGGCGCTCTTCCTCCAGTTCCGCGTCATCGGTCAGGGACCGAGCGTGAGGGAACACCCCCTCTTCCATGCCGGTGATGAAGACCACCGGGAATTCGAGGCCCTTGGCGGAATGGAGGGTCATCAGAGTCACCACGCCCGATCCCTCGGCCAGCTCGTCGATGTCGGCGATAAGGGCCACGCTGTCCAGGAAGGCCTGGAGACTCTGGTCCTCGCTCCGTTCCATGAATTCCCGGGCGGCCGAGACAAGCTCCTGCAGGTTCTCGATCCGCGATTCCGCCTCGATCGTTCCCTCGTTCTTGAGGTCTGCCAGGTACCCCGTGGTTTCCAACAGCTCCAGGATGAGTTCCGGGAGCGTGGTCACCTCGAGCTTGGTCCGGGTCCGCTCGATCAGCGCCACCAGTTCAGCCAGGGCCTTGACGGCCCTCGGGCCCAGGATCTTGCGCTCGCCCACCAGCTTGCACGCCTCCCAGATCGAGATCCGCTCCGCAATGGCCAGGCCCTCCAGTTTGTCCACCGTGACCTGGCCGATCCCCCGGGGCGGGACGTTCACGATGCGCTTGAAGCTCTGGGCATCGTCGGGATTCGCCACCAGCCGCAGGTACGAGAGGATGTCCTTGATCTCCTTCCGCTCGTAGAACCGGAGGCCCCCAACGATGACGTACGGGGTGACCTCGCGGCGCAGGGCATCTTCCAGGACGCGCGACTGGGCGTTGGTCCGGTAGAAGACCGCGAAGTCATCCAGGGTGTATCCGCCTTCGGCGGACAGGGTGCGAATCGTGCGGACCATGAAGTCCGACTCGGCCTGCTCGTCCCGCGCCTGGTAGAAGACGAGCGGTTCGCCGGCCGGGTTCTCGGTCCAGAGGGTCTTGCCCTTCCGGCCGATGTTATGGGCCACGACGCCGCCGGCGGCATCCAGGATGTTGTGGGTGGACCGGTAGTTCTGCTCCAGCCGGATGACCTTGCACCCCGGGTGGTCCTGCTCGAAGTCCAGGATGTTGTTGAGATCCGCGCCCCTCCACCGGTAGATGGACTGGTCGTCGTCCCCGACCACGCACAGGTTCCCGTGGGCCCGGCTGAGGAAGTTGACGATCTGGTACTGGGCGTGGTTCGTGTCCTGGTACTCGTCCACCAGCACGTACCGCCAGAGATTCTGGTAGTACGTGAGGACGTGGGGCTTGTCACGGAAGAGCAGCACCGTCAGCATCAGCAGATCGTCGAAGTCCACGGCATGGCTGGCGCGCAGGCGGTCCTGGTAGAGGGCGTAGATCTTCGCCGTCCGCTCCTCGGTGAAATCGTTGGCCACGGTGGCATACTCACCCGGCGTCAGCATCTCGTTCTTGGCCCGGCTGATCCGCGCCGCCACCCCCCGCGGGTTCAATGTCCGCTCGCTCCAGTCCAGCGTCTTCAGGCAGTCCTTGATGAGGCTCAGTTGATCTGCCTCGTCGTAGATCACGAAGCTGCTGCGGAGGTTGAGCTCCCGGTGCCACTTGCGCAGGATCTTGACGCAGGTGGAGTGGAACGTCCCCAGCGCCACGGTCAGTCCCCGCGCGCCCAGGAGCTGTTCCACCCGCCGTCGCATCTCGTCCGCGGCCTTGTTGGTGAAGGTCACCGCCAGGATCTGCCACGGCTGGACGGATCGTCGCCCGATCAGGTAGGCGATCCGGCGGGTGATGACCCGGGTCTTCCCGGAGCCGGCGCCCGCCAGAATCAGGAGCGGCCCCTCACCATGCAGCACCGCCTCTTCCTGTGGCGGGTTCAGATCGGCCAGGATGGGGTCCACAGTCATGCGAATGACGCTTTCCTTCGGGAGAGGTCATGAACAGGGAACTACCGCAGGCGACGAAGGATTATAGACCAGGTGGCTCACGGTGCAAAAATAAAAGCAGGGTCGCGCCAGGGGGCATGGGCTGAGGACCGCTAGACCGGGACGCGCCCCAGCCAAGACCAGACAGCTCTGGGTGGCTGCGGTGAGTGCGAGGACGATCGCGGTGTGGTAGACTGTTCCCACGGCTTCGCGCGCCCGGCACTCTTGGATCAGGACGGAGGCGTGAGCTTGGCCGGATACCTGTACGCCCGGACGAAGCGGATCGCCCCCGGGGGGACCTCGGCATCCTTCCCTGTGGCCTTTCTCGCTGAGTGAGGTGCCATGACCTTTGACATCGCATACGTCGGCCACTACACCAAGGACACGATCGTTTACCCCCACCTCACCCGGACGGTGGACGGCGGCGCGTTCTACTACGGCGCGAATGTCGCCGTGCGGATGGGGCTGCGTGTGGCCGTTGTCACACGGCTGGCCCGCGAGGACTGGCATGTGGTATCCGAACTGGAGCGGCTCGGCGTGACGGTCTTTGCGCGCGCCACCCCTGCCTCCACGCTCCTGCGGCTGATCTACCCCACCGCAAACCTGGACGAGCGCACCATCGAACTGATCAGCTCAGCCGGGCCCTTCACGGTGGAAGAGGTGGCAGAGGTCCAAGCGAAGGCCTTCGCCATCGGCGCGTCGGTGCGGGGCGAGGTCCCGCCGGAAGTCGTGGAAGCGCTTGCTGCCACGGGGGCGATCGTCGCCCTGGATGTGCAGGGCTTCATCCGGGTCGTTCGGGACGGAACCTTGACCTTTGATGGCTGGCCGGGCAAGGAATCCGTCCTGAAGCATGTGACGGTGCTCAAGACGGATGCGGTCGAGGCCAGGCTGATCACCGGGGAGTCAGACCGGTACGTCGCGGCCAGGCGACTGGCCGCCTTCGGTCCGCGCGAAGTCCTGCTCACGCATGGAGGCGGCGTGCTGGTCTATCACGACGGCGCGTTCCACGAGGCGCCTTTTGTGCCACAGGAGGTCCGGGGACGCAGCGGGCGGGGGGACACGTGCGCGTCGGCGTACCTGTCGCGGCGGTTGACGGCCTCGCCGGCCGAAGCGGTGACCTGGGCCGCCGCCGTCACCAGCCTCAAGCTGGAGGCGGAAGGCCCGTTCCGGCGCGAGAGGGCCGAGGTCGAGGCGGTGTATGATCGGTTGTCCCGCGAGCGTTAGCACCCTCGCGCTCCTCAGCCGTACCACGTCCCGTCGTTCTGGCAGACGACGGGGAGCAGGGGCGCCTTTCAGACCAGGAAGCAGGTGATCACAGTTCGATCCATTGCCCCTTCGCAGAAGACTCGTAGATACCCAGCACGATTTGCAGCGACTTGAGCCCTTCCTCCCCGTTCACGAAGGAGTCCGCGTTCTTCTGAATCGAGGTGACGATCTCTTCCAGCTGGGCCTTGTGGTTCACGTGGGAGATGGCCGGCGAACTGGTCGATCCGTACGAGACCTTTTGCTCGTCCACGTAGTCGGCCTCGTTGCACCCCTCGACCTTCCACGCGGTGATGTTGCCGCCTTCAAGGATGACGGATCCCTTCTGGCCGTGAATCTCGATCCGCTCCTTGAAACCCGGCTGAATAGCCGTGGAGCCCTCAATCACGCCGACCGCCCCATTCGAAAATTCGACCACGGCGACGCCCAGATCCTCTGATTCGATTGTGTGAGTTGATGTCCTGACCAGGCCGCAGAGGCGCTTCGCGCCACCCATCATCCACTGGAGCAGATCGATGGTGTGGATGGCCTGGTTGATCAGCGCCCCGCCCCCGTCAATGGCCTTGGTTCCCCGCCAGGCATTGCTCGTATAGTAGGCCGGAGAGCGATACCATTTGACGTAGGCGTCTCCGAGGATCAGCCGTCCGAGGAGACCCTGATCCAGCGCCTTCCGGAGCTTCCGCGCGGCCGGGGTGAACCGGTACTGGAAGATGACCGAGAGCCTCCGATCGTTCTTCCGGCACGTCTCGATGAGAGCCCTGGCCTTGGCGATGGTGACATCAATGGGCTTCTCGACGATCACGTGCTTCCCGGCGGAAGCGGCCCTCATGCCGTAATCGGCATGATGCCCCGAGGGAAGGCAGATGATGACCGCTTGGACCTCGGGGTCCGCCAGCAACTCGTCGTAGCTCCGGTAGCCGCGGATCTGGTGCTGTGCCGAAAAGCGCTGAGTCTCTTCGGGTGGCAAGCTCCACGCGCCCACGATCCGGGCATCGGGGATCTCTTTGAGGGCCGCTAGGTGAACGCCGGCGATCATTCCGCTGCCTGCCATCGCAATTCCCACGGGTGCCATGGTCACTCCTCCTCTCCTCAAGAATCAGAAGGCCGGGGTTGTCGATAGGAATTCCTTCGGCCCCGCTCGCGATCCTGAGGCAAATGAGAGACCCCTGTTCGCCCTTTCTTCCCGCTTTGGAAGACCATCGCCACGGATTTGGGCAGACCGACGTGGCCGATGCGTCCGCCATCCATCTTGGCCCGAAAGTCTTTCATCGTCATGCTGGACTGGATGACTCCTCCAGTGTTCCTGGTATCAGCGCCGCTCGGTCGTGTCAAGAGGCATCGGGGCCTTGTTCGGTGTAAGCGATAACCTCTATCTTAGCGTTACAGTGGGAGCAAGTGGAGGCGGCCTGGGGGGACATCGCCTACCGACTGAACAGCCGGACGATGAGTGGGATGAGGATGGCGGCGACAATCGCGAGCAGGGCAAAGCCCAGCATCGACATCATTTGCCAGTGCGGAACGAACCGGACGGGCGGGGGCGTGTAATCCGGCCGTCCCCTGCGCAGCAGGCCGGCGATGAAGGCATAGACCATCACGCCGAGCAGAAAGCCGGCGGCCAGGAGGAACCAGCCAAAGTCGGGCGCCATGTAGGGAAGCCAGGAAAGGGCGGGGACGAGGATCACCAAAAGGAGGGCCACCCCGAGGAGGGCGAACACCACCCTGATCCAGGGTGACGCCAGGGCGCGATCCAACCGCATTCTCACTCCCAACCCGATTCGGGCATAGGCCGCGCCGGCCCCTCGCGCGGAAGCGTGGGTCGACCGAAGCAGTCCTTTTCTGCGCTCCCCGGAACACTAGCAGCCTCCGGGCGGGCGGTCGAGCTGCGGGCAAATCGCCCGAAGCGTCTGGGGGGCGCGGAGTGTCTCGCCAGGAGCGGAGGAATTGCTGTTGGGGACCCTCGAGTGGTTGTGGTAGAATCTCGCCCGTCCGAAATGGACGGCGACCAGGAGGAACGCGCATGGATCTGCAGACGGCGATGGACATGATCTGGGAGGCGCATCGGCGGGGCGTGTACTGCCCGCCGGAAATGAAGGGCAAGCTCACCATGGACCAGGCGTACCGGGTGCAGCTGGGCTTTCTGGAACGACGGCTGAAGGCAGGAGAACGACAGGCGGGGTGGAAGGTGGGATTGACCGCCGAATCCATCCGCAAGCAAGTGGGCTATCATGAGCCGATCTTCGGCGTCCTCCTAGCCAGCGGCAACAAGCCTTCCGGCTCCACCTTCAAGGTGAGCGAGTTGATCACTCCATGCTTCGAGAGCGAACTCTGCCTGACCGTGGGCCAGACCCTGAAAGGCCCCAACGTGACGGTAGCCGAGGCGCGCGCAGCCATCTCCGCGGCCGCCCCGGCCTTCGAGTTGGTAGAGAGGCGGATGGCATTCACGGACGATCCCCCGCTCGCCATTGCGGACAACGCCCAGCAGAAGTACTTCATCACCGGGATGGCGCTGAGTCCCCTGCCCGCCGAGCTTGCACTCAGGGATGCCTGGGTCGAGGTGTTCATCAATGGCAAGTCGGTCGCCAGCGCCGGCGGGGACGCGGTGATGGGCGATCCCGCGGCATCGGTGGCCTGGCTGGCCAACAAGTTGAGCCAGTTCGGCCGCAGCCTGGAGGCGGGGATGCGGATCATGAGCGGCTCGTTCGTCCAGATGTTCCCCATCCAGGCTGGGGACCACATCGAGGCGCGGTTTGACCCCATCGGCACCGTCACCGCCACTTTCCAGACGTAGGCGGAGGCCCTTCCCGGACCTCAACGGGTTGGCCGCTACGAGCAGCTCGCCGGCGATGCCCAGCGGATCTGCCTCCGCTCCCTCGAACCGGTGCCCGAGTTCTATGGGCGCGGGGTCACCGAGACCTTCTGCCGGAAGCTCGAGGGCGGGGGCATTCACCCGGCCTGTCTCACCACCTTTCCCAAAGTCGTCATCCTGGTGGGGCCCCAGGCCCTGCAGCAGTTTGACCCCTTCCATGTCATGCAATGGCTGTGGCACTACCTGCGGAATGCCTTGATCCAGTTCCGCAAGTCCCTGCGGGGGCCACGCTGGGAACTCCATCGCGGGGAGCTCTGGGAGCTCAAGGGGGGCCTGCTGAAACGCATGGACCGGTGGAGCCTGAAGGAGCGGCTCCTCATCCCCGAGATGATGGGGAGCTATGCCGGGACCATCGTGGAGAAGGTCCTGCTCTTCAAAGAAACCCTCTGGGATCTCTTCGATGACTCCGAGTCGCAAGGCCAGGCGTACGGGAAACGGGACGCCCTAGCCCAAGAGGAGTGGTGGCGCCCCTCCTGGCATCTCACCAAGTGCGTGGAGTTCCTCCTGAGCGAGAAGTTCGACCGCATGGTCACCTACCTGGAGCATCCCGAGGTCCCTCGGTGTGGGCACTCCGAGACGTTGAGCAACGTGTGGCGGCAAATGGAGGCGGTCCGGCGAGGCTTCAAGAGCGCCCAAGGCCGCCTCGACCACCTCAAGCTGTTCCAACCCACCCACTACCTGGGGGAGA
>CAZXXV010000094.1:1980-10807 GCA_964644725.1 uncultured bacterium | reverse complement strand
GCCGTTAGCGGCCTTCGTGGACTGGTTCTTCCTGGGCGAGGGGGAAGAGTCCAGCCACGAGGTCTTCGAGCTCCTGCAGCGCGTCCGCGAGGGGGAGCGGCAGCCGGAGGCGGCGCGGGCCGTGTTCTTCGAGGCCCTACTCAAGATCGAGGGGATCTACGTGCCCCGGTTCTACGACGTGAAGTACCACGAAGATGAGACCGTGGCGGAGGTGGTCTCTTACGATGGGGCACCGCTCCCCGCGCGGAAGCGCTGCCTCCTCAAGGCCGACGCGTACGACACGGTCTCCATGGTCCGGACGGCCAACACCGAGTTCGGCGAGATGGCCCTGCTAGAGGTGGGGAAGGGATGCGGCCGGGGCTGCCGCTTCTGCCTGGAGGGCGAGATTTACCGTCCGGTCCGGCATCGGCACATTGACGCGATCCTGCGCGCCGCCGAGACAGCCCTCCAGCACGGGAAGCGAATTGGCCTGGTGGGCGCCTGCGTCTCGGACTATCCCTGGATAGACAACCTGATGGCGGCCCTCCGCGCCAGGGGGGTGGAGGTCTCGCTCTCCTCCGTTCGAGCCGACGGCTTGAGCGCCGGTTTGGTGAAGGGCCTTTTGGAGAGCGGTACCCGGACGCTGACGATTGCTCCCGAGGCCGGGACGGAGCGCCTGCGGATCGTGATCCACAAGAGCCTGGGCGACCAGCGCCTGTTCGAGGCGGTGGACCTGATCGCCGAGTCCGGCGTCCCCAGCGTGAAGATGTACTTCATGATCGGCCAGCCGACGGAGACGCCCGAGGACATCGACGGGATCATCCGCCTGGCCAAGACGGCCCGGCATCGCATCCTCCAGAGGCGGCGCGATCCCAAGAGCCTAGCCGAGCTGACCGTGGGGGTGAGCAGCTTCGTCCCCAAGCCCTGGACTGCTTTCCAGTGGTGTGCCATGACGGAAGTGCGGGCGCTGGACGAGAAGATCGAACACCTGCGGCGGGAACTGCGGCGGGTGGGCATTCGCTTCACCCACGATGTGCCCAAGTGGGCGTACCTCCAGGCGGTGCTGGCGCGGGGAGACCGCCACGCCTCTGATCTCTTGCAGCTCGCGATCAAACACCGGGGCGACTGGAAGCGCGCTTTCAGGGAGTGGCCTCGCAACCCCGACTTCTATGCCTGCCGCGAGCGGCCGCTTTCGGAGCGGTTCCCGTGGGACCATTTCGAGGTGGGAACAAAGCGTGAGCGCTTGGAGACCGAGTATCGTCGCGCCATGGGCGAATTACCCGAGCGGGTGGTGAAGTGGAAGGCCTCCCTCGCATGACCGGTTCACCGATTCACCGATTCACCGATTCACCGATGCTCATTCAATCCGACATTCTCGGAGACTCGAATCGGGTCGTGCACGCTTTCAGCACGCGTCAGGGCGGAGCGAGCCGGGCGCCCTACGCCACGCTCAACCTTGGGATGAGCGTCGGCGACGATCCACACGCGGTGGAGGAGAACCGCCGCCGATTCTTCGGGACGTTCGACCTCCAACTCTCACAGGTGGTCCGGGTCAAGCAAGTACACAGCGACGGGGTGCTGAGGGTGGATGAATCGCTGGTGTCGCGCCAGGGATTCCCGCGGCTCCTCCTGGACGAGGGATACGAGTACGATGCGCTGGTCACGAATCTCCCCGATCTGGCCCTGGTGGTCACCACTGCCGACTGCCTGCCGCTTCTGATCCACGACCCGGTCCGCGGCGCGGTGGCGGCCGTGCACGCCGGCTGGCGGAGCACGGCGAAACGCATCGCGGCTCGGGCGATCGAGGCCATGGCGGCCGCCTACGGAACGCACCCCGGGGATTGCCGGGTGGCCATCGGTCCCGGCATCCGCAGGTGTTGCTACGAGGTGGACACGGCCGTGACGGATACTATGACGATCGGCCTGCCGACGTGGGCAGAGCATGCCGTGGCGACCCGGCCTGGCCACTTCCGGTTAGATCTCGCGGGGGTGAATCGCGCAATCTTGCAAGGGGCGGGCGTCCGCCCGGACCGAATCGCAGATGTCAGATTGTGCACGGCCTGTCGGAGGGACCTCTTTTTCTCCCATCGGGCGGAGAGACCGCGAACCGGCCGGATGATGAACCTCATCCTACTGAGAGCTGAGAGCCGACAGCCGACAGGGATAGCGACAGGGATAGGGACAGGCACACGGTAAGAGGTTCGCTGTCGCTGTCGGAAATCGCTGTCGGAGATAGCCGAGAGCCGAGAGCCGACAGGGATAGCGACAGCGATAGGGACAGAGACGGGAACGGGAACGAACGAGTTGTATCGGGGATCGCTGTCGGATATCGCTGTCGGAGATCGGGGGAGGGAATCATGTTGATCAAGCGTGCGCCGATGTTCAAGGCATCCGAGATAACCGACCCGAAGCTCTATTTCAACCGGCGGGAGTTCATCGCTGGGGCGGCGGCGCTCGCGCTGTTGCCGCGGGGGGCGGCGGCGGCTACCGCGCCTGCGGGCCAACTCCTAAAGGCGACGCGAAACCAGTCATTCAGCATCTCTGATCCGGCGACGAAGTTCGAGAGCGCCACCACCTACAACAACTTCTACGAGTTCGGCCCGGACAAGGACGACCCGGCCCGCCTCGCCCGCACGCTCAAGCCGCGGCCGTGGACGGTCCAGGTGGACGGCCACGTAGCCAAGCCCAAGACGTATGATATCGACGAATTGCTCAAACTGTTCCCGCTGGAGGAACGGGTCTACGCCCTCCGCTGCGTGGAAGGGTGGTCCATGGTGATCCCCTGGATCGGGTTCCCGCTGGCCTCGCTGCTGAAGCGGGTTGAGCCGACCGGCCAGGCCAAGTTGGTCGAGTTCACCACACTCCAAGATCCAGAGCAGTTCCCCGCGCAGAAGCCGAGCCTGCTGGGCCTTTCAGGCATCGAATGGCCCTATATCGAGGGGCTGAGGCTGGACGAGGCGATGCACCCGCTCACGCTCCTCTCTGTCGGGATGTACGGACAGGTGCTGCCCAACCAGAACGGTGCGCCCATCCGCCTCGTCGTGCCGTGGAAGTACGGCTTCAAGAGCGCGAAGTCCATCGTCCGGATCCGCCTGGTGAGCCAGCAGCCCAAGACCACCTGGGAGAAGGCCCAGCCGCAAGAATACGGCTTTTACTCCAACGTCAATCCCGAGGTGGATCACCCCCGCTGGAGCCAGGCCTCCGAGCGCCGGATCGGAGAGTTCATGCGACGGAAGACATTGATGTTCAACGGCTACGCCGACCAGGTCGCCTCGCTGTACGCGGGGATGGACCTGCGGAAGTACTACTAACCAAATGACCAATGACCAATGGCAAATGACCAATGGGTCTTGAGCGCTCAGGGCCGGTATCGCATTGGGTCATTGGTCATTGGGATTTGGTCATTGTTCCCGTCGGGGTTTCGCCGCGTGACTCGCCAAACCAGGATCACCCTGAAAGTCGGCGTCTGGATCCTCTGCCTGCTTCCGCTGGCCGTGCTCGCCTGTCGGGCTGTCACCGGCGACCTGACCGCCAACCCCATCAGTTTCGTCACCAATTGGCTCGGGCGGTGGACCTTCCGGCTGCTCCTGGCCTGCCTGGCCCTGGCACCCCTCCGCGTGCTGTTCGGCATCTCGTGGCAGATCAGCCTGCGGCGCGTCCTGGGGCTGTTCGCCTTCTTCTACGCGTGCCTGCATTTTGGCGTCTGGATCCTGGTGGACCACTTCTTCAACTGGGACCAGATGATCGCCGACATCGTGAAGCGACGCTACATCACGGTCGGTATGCTGGCGCTGGCCCTGCTGGTGCCTCTGGCTGTCACTTCGACAAGCCGCATGGTGAAATGGTTGGGCGGAACGACCTGGCGCCGCCTGCATCGGCTGGCGTACGTCATCGGCGTCCTGGCGGCTCTCCACTTCCTCTGGCTGGCCAAGAAGGGCCGGACCGATCAGTACGCCTATGCCGCGATCCTGGCGCTGCTCTTGGGTGTTCGAGTCTGGGACGCCATCCGCCGGGCGCTACGAAAGCGCCGGCAAGCTCGCGCCACAAGGGCGGCCGCGTTGGCACGGGGATCGGGCTGAGGCGTGGGCCTCGTTTTCTTCCCGCCCAATCATTCCTACCGAAAGCATTCCTGTGGACCTCCCTTTGCCGCGTGGTGGTGGCATCGAGAGCTCTCCCTCCACGATACGGCAACCCAGGCTGCACTGTCTCATCTCGATGGGAATAGGGCCAGGATCAGCAAATGTATGAGGTTACCAACGTCTGCCGCCGACTGCTTCACTTGCCGAAGCGGGATTGATATGATACACAATCGCCGCCAGTACGGGGATCTGGCACCGGCGCTCACCGAGAGCGTTTCATCCCACCGAACGAGTGAGGGGAAAGACTTTTCCGGTCGAGGCGACCACTGTCACGGGGCGTTGCCGTGGGCCAGATCCGGCTGTTCAGGGATTGGCAACTGAGCCATCTGTCCTAAAGAGGAGGGAATTTCATGATTCGATGGTCTGTGCGCACCCCACTGATTCTTGCCCTTTTCCTCGCCTGCCTGCTCGTTTCCCCCGGCCTGAGCGCCGCCCAGAAGTTCGACTGGCAGGCCTTCAAGGGCACTTCGATCCGCGTTATGGCCAACAAGAACGTGTCCGGCGAGACGATCCAATCCCAGGTCCCCGAGTTCGAGAAGCTCACCGGCATCAAGGTCACGTACGAGACTTTCACGGAGGATCAGTATCGCCAGAAGGTCCTGCTCGAGCTGGCCGCGGGCACCGGCGCCGTGGACGTCATCCAAACGGCTACGGCCCAGGAGGGGCTGAAGTTTTGGCGGTCCGGCTGGTACGAGCCGCTGGATGAGTACCTGAAGAATCCCCGCCTGACGGACCCGGCCTTTGACCTTAACGACATCAGCAAGCCGGCACTCATGGGGAACACCTACGACGGGAAGCTGGTGGCGCTGCCCACGACCCAGCAGACCACGATGCTCTACTACCGGAAGGATCTTTTCGAGAAGCACAAGATCAAGGTCCCGCAGAACTTCCAGGAGCTGGAGGAGACGGCCAAGAAGCTGCACAACATCGAGGATGGTGGGCAGAAGGTGGTCGGCATCGTCCTCCGCGGCAAGAAAGCCGCCGCGACCTCCCAGTGGGCGCCTTATCTCTTCAGCATGGGCGGCACCTGGCTCACGAAAGACGGGAAGCCGGCTATCAACAGCCCGGAGGCCATCAAAGCCTTCGACCTGTACGGCCGGTTGCTCCGGAACTACGGCCCGCCTGGCGCGGTGAGTTACCACTGGTACGAGGCGGTCTCCCTCTTCGTCCAGGGCAAGGCGGCCATGTACACGGATGTCTCGAACCGGATCTTCTTCTTCGAGGACCCGGCCAAGTCGCAGGTGGTGGGCAAGATTGGCTACGCGCTCTTCCCGGCAGGACCTGCCGCCCGGCGGCCGACCATGGAAGTGTGGTCCATGGCCGTCTCGTCCAAGTCCAAGAAGAAAGAGGCGGCCTACCTGTTCGTCCAGTGGGCCGCGAGCAAGGACACCGTCCTCAAGATTCACATGAAGGGGGCGCCCAGCGTCCGGGCCTCCGCCTGGAAGGACCCGAAGTTCCTGGCAGACCAGAAGCACAAGGACTGGATCGAGGCCTCGCTGAAGAGCCTGGATATTGCCAGCACCGAGTGGAATCCACCCGTGGTGGCCGTCTCGGAGGTCCGGGACGAGGTCGGGGCGGTGATCGTCTCCTCCATCCTGGGTGAGGACGTGAAGGCGGCGGCGGACAAGGCCGCGGCCGAGATGGCCAAGATCATGGAGAAGACTGAAGGGAAATAGATCGGTCATGGCCAATCGGACCGACCTCAAGGCCGGTATCACACCGGCAGTTACTGCTCCCCGGGCCGCAAGGCCCGGGGAGTTTTTCGAGCGGCACTTCGGGTACCTGCTTCCCTTGCCGGCCGCGCTCAGCATCGCTCTGCTCATCATCTTCCCGCTGGCGTTCAACGTCTACATGAGCCTGCAGACCTGGTTCGTGTCCAGCGCGACGCCGCCGAAGTTCGTGGGGCTCCGAAACTTCGTGGAGATCTTCGGCAAGGACGCGCGGTTCTGGAATTCCCTGTGGATCACGGCGGAGTTCACAGTAGTCACCGTCCTGCTGGAACTGGTCCTGGGCCTCCTGATCGCCGTGTACCTCCACCGGGACTTCCGCGGCCGGGGCGTCGTGCGAACCGTCATGCTCCTCCCCATGGTCTCGACGCCGGTGGCCGTGGCCCTGATCTGGGTGATCATGTTCAACCCCAGCCTCGGGATCCTGAACTACCTCCTGTCGCTGCTGGGATTGAAGCCGCTCCTGTGGCTGGGGCACCCCCAGACCGCCCTCCCGTCGCTGATCTTCATGGACGTCTGGAAGTGGACCCCGTTCATGGTCCTGATCCTCCACGCCGGCCTGCAGTCGTTGCCGCTCACGCCCTTCGAGGCGGCCCTCATTGACGGGGCCTCGCGCTGGCAACTCTTCCGGTACGTCACGCTGCCCCTCTTGCGGCCCACGGTGGCGGTCGCCTTGATCTTCAGGACCATGGACTCCCTGAAGACGTTCGACACGATCTACGTGATGACCGAGGGCGGGCCGAACAATGCGTCCGAGGTCCTCAACATCTACGTGTTCCAGACCGGCTTCAAGTACTTCCACATCGGCTACGCCTCGGCGCTGGCCGTCATCCTCATCATCTTCGTCTTCGCGGTGAACCTGCTCTTGATCCGCGTGCGGGAGCGGTCGTGGAGCTACTGAGAGTGGAAGGCCGCGCCCGGCCCGTCTCGAAAATTGCGGCGACGGCCGGCTATTACGCCGGGGTGGTAGGTATCTGCATCCCCTTCGTGTTCGTCTTCCTGTGGATGGTCATGGGGGCCCTGAAGACCCAAGTGCAGAATACCGCCTATCCGCCCCTGTGGATCTTCGCGCCAACCCTCGAGAACTTCCGCAAGGTCTTCGTCGCCAACCATTTCTGGACGTTCATCCAGAACAGCATCATCGTGAGCGGCGGAGCCACCCTCGTGGCACTGGCCCTCGGCCTACCCGCCGCCCATGCCATCGCCCGGTACCGGCAGCGAGGCATTGCGTTGGGGATCCTGGTGGCGCGCATGGCGCCCCACCTGAGCTACGTCGTGCCCTTCTTTATCCTGTTCCAGAGGCTCGGGTGGATTGACACCTACCTGTGCATGATCCTGTCCCACCTGGTCATCACTCTGCCCATCGTGGTTTGGATCATGATCGGCGCCTTCGAGGACGTGCCGCTGGAGCTGGAGGAGGCCGCGCGGATCGACGGTTGCTCCCGCTGGCGGGTGTTTACCAGGATCTCCCTGCCGGTCTGCCGGACGGCCCTGGCCACGGCTATCATCCTGAGTTTCATCTTCTCCTGGAACAACTTCATCTTCGCCCTGATCCTCACGGGGCCGGAGCGGCGCACGCTGCCCGTAGCGGTGTTCAACTTCATCACCAGCGACGAGATCGACTGGGGCGGCCTGTCCGCCGCCGCCACCTTGATCACGTTGCCCATCCTGCTGCTGATCCTGCTGGTCCAACGGCACATCGTGCGGGGCCTGACGGCCGGCGGCCTGAAGGAATAATCACCCGGGACGGGGGGACCTGTTGGGGCCTCGGGAGACGTGAGTCCACTACTTGTGGTTTCGACCGATGCGGTGCAAGGGGGAATGTCGCCCCTATGGCGTGGGCAAGACTTCAACCGTCAATGGCATGGTTCAGGGGTGAGGGCTAGGGAAGGAGAACGGGAATGAAGTACGTCAATCTCGGCAAGGCCGGAATCAAGGTGTCGCGCATCTGCCTAGGCACGCTGGCCTTCGGCTCGAAGCAATGGCGGGATTGGATGCTGACGGAGGAAGAAGCCCGTCCCATCTTCCGGCGGGCGGCGGAACTCGGCATCAATTTTTTCGACACGGCCAACGTGTATTCGATGGGGGTCAGCGAGCAGATCACCGGCCGGGCGCTCAAGGAGCTGTTCAAGGGTCGCGACGAGTTCGTGCTGGCCACGAAGGTTCACCAGCCCATGGGCGACAAGCCCAACCAGCAAGGCCTTTCGCGCAAGCACATCCTGGATAGTATCGACGCCTCGCTCCGGCGGCTGGGCCTGGATTACGTGGACCTGTACCAGATCCACCGCTGGGATCCCGGCACGCCCATCGAGGAGACCATGGAGGCCCTGCATGACGTGGTCAGGGTGGGGAAGGTGCGCTACATCGGTGCCTCCAGCATGTACGCCTGGCAGTTTGCCAAGGCGGTCTTCACCGCGGACCTGCACGGCTGGACGCGCTTCGTCTCGATGCAGAATCACTACAACATGATCTATCGCGAGGAAGAGCGGGAGATGATCCCGTTTTGCATGGACCAGGGGATCGGGGTCATTCCCTGGAGCCCGCTGGCGCGGGGCTTCCTGATGGGCAACCGCACCCGCGAGAAGGGTGGCGAGACGACACGCGCCAAAAGCGATGGCTTTGCCCACAGCATGTACTACCAGGACGTGGATTTCGAGATCGCGGACCGCGTCGGCACGCTGTCGGGGCGCCTGGGCATCGCGCGCGCCACGCTGGCCCTTGCCTGGATGCTGCACAAGCCCGGCATCACCAGCCCCATCGTCGGGACGACGAAGCTTCAGCACCTGGAGGAGGCGGTCGCCGCTGTTGACGTCAAGCTGAGCCGGGACGAGATGGCCTATCTCGAGGAACCCTATCGACCGAAGGGCGTGCTGGGATTCTCGTAAGCGGTCTCCGGCGTCCGCCCCCAAGGGGTGGTCCGGTCCGCTCTCCTTCATTCATTTCAAGGGGTGAATATGCCCAGGCGCGACGACATCCAGAAGA
>CAZXXV010000094.1:0-1880 GCA_964644725.1 uncultured bacterium | reverse complement strand
CTCCTTCATTCATTTCAAGGGGTGAATATGCCCAGGCGCGACGACATCCAGAAGATCCTGATCATCGGCTCCGGCCCGATCATCATCGGCCAGGCGTGTGAGTTCGACTACTCCGGCACGCAGGCCTGCAAGGCGCTCAGGAAGCTGGGCTACCAGATCGTGCTCGTCAACTCCAATCCCGCCACCATCATGACCGACCCTGCCATGGCGGACGTCACGTACATCGAGCCGCTGAACACGGCATCCCTGACGGAGATCATCGCCAAAGAGCGACCCGACGCCCTGCTGCCAAACCTGGGAGGCCAGACGGGGCTCAACCTGTCCTCCAGCCTGGCTCGCGAGGGGGTCCTCGAGAAGTACGGGGTCAAGGTGATCGGGGTCAACGTGGATGCCATCAAGCGAGGCGAGGACCGGCAGGAGTTCAAGAACACCATGGCACGCCTGGGGATCGAGATGCCCAGGAGTGACATCGCGCACAGCCTGGAGGAAGCGCAGGCGGTCGTCAAGCGGATCGGCTTCCCGGTGGTGATCCGGCCAGCCTACACCCTCGGAGGGACCGGCGGGGGGTTCGCCTACAACATGGAGGAATTCGAGACCATCGTCAGCCGCGGGCTGTCCGTGAGCCTCGTCGGTCAGGTCTTGGTGGAAGAGTCGGTGCTCGGATGGGAGGAGCTGGAGCTGGAGGTCGTGCGCGACGCCAAGGGGCAGAAGATCACAGTCTGTTTCATCGAGAACGTGGACGCCATGGGGGTGCACACCGGCGATTCCTTCTGCACCGCACCGATGCTGACGATAGATCCGGCGCTGCAGGCGCGTCTCCAGCAGTACTCGTACGACATCGTGGACGCCATCGAGGTGATCGGCGGTACCAACATCCAGTTCGCCCACGACCCGAAGACCGGGCGCGTGGTGGCCATCGAGATCAACCCCCGCACTTCGCGCTCCTCGGCCTTGGCCTCGAAGGCGACCGGCTTCCCCATCGCGTTCGTGTCGTCACTCCTGGCCTGCGGCCTGACGCTAGATGAGATCCCGTACTGGCGCGACGGCACCCTGGAGAAGTACACCCCCTCGGGAGACTACGTGGTGGTCAAGTTCGCTCGCTGGGCCTTCGAGAAATTCAAAGGGGTCCAGGACAAGCTCGGCACGCAGATGCGGGCCGTCGGCGAGGTCATGAGCATCGGGAAGACCTACAAGGAGGCGTTGCAGAAGTCGATCCGCTCCCTGGAGATCGGCCGCTATGGGCTCGGGTTTGCCAAGGATTTCCACCGCCGGACGCTGGCGGAGCTCTTGGACCTGCTGGCTGAGCCCTCCAGTGAGCGCCAGTTCATCATGTATGAGGCCCTGCGCAAGGGGGTGGCGGTCGAGGATCTCTACCGGCGCACGTACATCAAACCGTGGTTCATCGAGCAGATGCGGGAGCTGGTCGAGTTGGAGGAGCGGTTGCTGGCGTACAAGGGACAAATGCCCCCCGACGATCTGCTGGTCCGGGCCAAGAAGGACGGGTTTGCCGACAAGTACCTGTCGCAACTCCTCGGCGTGCCCGAAGCCGACATTCGGGCGCGGCGCACGGCGCTCGGCGTGGTCGAGGCGTGGGACGCTGTGCCGGTCAGCGGCGTGGAGAGCGCCGCCTATTACTACTCGACCTACAACGCGCCCGACCGGGTCTCCGCCAGCCGCCGGCGCAAGGTCCTCGTGCTGGGGGGAGGCCCCAACCGGATCGGGCAGGGGATCGAGTTCGACTACTGCTGCGTGCATGCGGCCTTCGCCCTGCGCGAGGCGGGCTACGAGTCAATCATGATCAACTGCAACCCGGAGACCGTGTCCACGGACTACGACACCTCGGACAAGCTGTACTTCGAGCCGCTGACCGTCGAAGATGT
>CAZXXV010000093.1:0-10836 GCA_964644725.1 uncultured bacterium | reverse complement strand
GGCGAAGGACCGGGCCGCCACAGCCCTGACCACAGTCATTATTCCCGAGGCGCTGGATTATCCGCAATAGAGAGCCGAGAGCCGGGTACCCGCGCGACAGCGCGGGTGGCCGAGAGCTGAGCCCCCATCTCACTCCCTCTCCCCCAGTGGGCGGGAGAGGGCGAGGGTGAGGGGGGGCGCGGAGGAGGAAGAGCCGAGAACCGAGAGCCGAGCGTCTAGAGCCGAGAGCCAAGACAAGAGAGGGGGCTGGGTGTTGGGGGGTTGGGGCTGGGGAAGAGCGAGACACGGAAACTGAGCCAGGAGCCACGAGCCCTTCCCCTGTCGCTGTCCCTGTCGGTTCCCGGGCCGATGGCTGACGGCCGATGGGTGATCGCTTCTCCAGAGGGGGCGAAGTGTGACGAGTGACTCGATAGCCATCGATCGCCAGGCCATGGAGGTGGATATCGTCTGCGTCGGCTTCGGCCCGGCGATGGGGGGCTTCCTCACCACGCTGTCGCGGAACCTGGTGAGGGAAGGCGGCACCCCGCTCGTCGAGAGCCGGACGATGCCCGGCCTGCCGCCCCAGGTCATCTGTTACGAGCGGGCCGACGACATCGCCTTCGGCGTGTCCGGTGTGGTCACGCGGGGCCGGGGAATCCGCGCCACGTTTCCCGACCTTGATCCGGCCGAGATCCCCATGGCCACCCCGGTCGCGGAGGAGAGGCTGCTCTACCTCCTGGATCCTCACGGCGCCAGCCGGCGATCGGCGACACTCCGTCTGGCCGACAAGCTCATCCGGGCATTCCGCTGGGCGCTCCCCTATGAGAGGGAGGCGATCACCCTTCCCTACATTCCCCCGTTCTTGCGCAAGGAAGGGGGGCTCCTCCTCTCCATCGGCCAGTTCACGCAGTGGGTCGGCGCCAAGGTGATGGCATCCGGGCTGGTGCAGGTCTGGCCCGGGACCCCGGTGGCGAGCCCGCTCATCGAAGAGGATCGCGTGGTCGGGGTGCGGCTGATTGACCAGGGAACCGACCTGCAGGGAAATCCCGAGGCGAACTTCATGCCGGGCATGGATATCCGCGCGGCCCTCACCGTCGTCGGCGATGGGCCGGTCGGTCCGATCGGCCGGCAGATCGACGAGCGCTTCGGCCTGCCTAAAGGCCATCACCAGCGCGACTGGGCGGTTGGCACCAAGATGGTGGTTGATCTGCGGGAGGGCGTGGACCTCGAGCCGGGCACGGTCCTGCACACGTTCGGGTATCCGGAGCCAGAGATCTTCGGGTTCATGTACGTGTACCCTGACCGGGTGGCCTCGGTCGGGATCTTCGTCCCCTCGTGGTTCGAGAGTCCGATTCGCACCTCCTACCGGTACCTGCAGCACTGGATGCTGCATTCCTATCTCTGGCGGTATCTCGAGGGCGGGCGCCTTCGATCCTGGGGGGCCAAGACGCTTCGGGAGGCGGGCAGGCGGGGTGAACCCTACCTGGCGGGCGACGGGTACGCCCGGATCGGCGAGGGGTCGGGCAGCACCAACGTCCTGACCGGATCAGGCGTGGACGAGGCCTGGACGACCGGGATCCTGCTGGCCGAAGGGGTCATCGAGCTTCTGAAAGAGGGGAAGCCCTTCACGAGGGAAAACCTGGAGCAGGCCTATGTGAAGCGGCGGCGTGAGAGCTGGGTTGAGGCAGAGGCGAAAGTCGCCGAGAGGGCGCGCAACGGGTTCCAGCGCGGTGTCTTGACGGGCTTGGTGGGCATGGCACTTGCCGGTTTGACACGCGGGAAGCTGGCGATCCCCGGCAATGCCGCGCCGCCCCACACCCGGGTTCCGACCGCAGACGCATATTATCGAGGAAAGATCTCCGCCGAGGAGATTGCAAGGATCAGAGAGGAGTGTGCCTCACGAGGTCAGGGGCTCCATGACGCACTGATGGAACGATGCGGCTGGCCGGCGATCCCTTACGATGGAAAGCTCCTGGTGTCCCACCAGGACGCCCTCCTCATGGGTGGCAAGGTGCAGGCGCCGCCGGGGTACGCCGATCACGTCGTCTTCGTCTACCCCTATCTCTGCGAGAGCTGCGGGACCAAGATCTGCATCGAGGTCTGCTCGGGCCAGGCGATCACGCCGGGCGAGAAGGGCGTGCCCGCCTTCGATCGGGAGAAGTGCGTCCACTGTGGGGCATGCCTCTGGAACTGCTCGCAGCCCCGCCCGAACGACCCCGAGCGGACCAATATCGAATTCCGCGCCGGAACCGGAGGCCTGCATTCGGCTGAAAACTAGGAACGTTCGACGGTTCGACCGTTCGGCTGTTCGGGCGTACCGGAGCAGTCGAACTGCCGAGACCCACGGCACTGCGGTGGAAATCCACCGCCGTGGCGTGGGTGCCCCGAACTGCCGAACGCTTTGGGAGTATGAACGATGAGTAACGGTTATCAGATCGTCGTGTGCGGCAGCATCGTCCCGGATCCCCTCCAGACGCTGGAGCCTGTCGCCGGTCCAACCGGTCCGGCACTCAAGAACGAGATGATGCTGCCGGCGGTCCTGGACCCATGGGCGGCGCATGCCCTCTACGAGGCGGCCCACCTGGCGAAGAATGTGCCCGGGAGCAAGGTCTGGCTGGTGAGCCTGGGGCCGAAGGCCAAGCTCCAGCAGGTGATGATGACGGTGGCGCAGAAGGTGCCCTTTGAGCTGGTGGCTCTCGACGGCCCGGCCGGGGGGTTCACGGATGCGTCCGAGGTGGCCGCCGCCCTCGCGGAATGCATCCAGGCCATTCCTGGCCTCGATCGTTCTCGCCTCCTCATGTTCGGCGGGTGGGAGTCGGCTTCGCGTGGCGCCGGGGCCACCCTACAAATGGTCGGCGAACGGCTGGGCATCGTGGACCAGTTCCAGGGGGTGGACAAGCTCACGGTGGGGAGCGATGGCTCCTTGCAGATCCTCGAGCGGATCGAGGGCGGCAAGCACCAGGTCTCGACCTGCGCCGGAGCGCCAGCCGTGCTGGGATGGGCGACCGGCAGTCTGCCGGAGCCGCCCAACAATCCCCAGGTCGGCATGGCCAACATGCGAACCATCATGCCGTCGCTGCAGCGCGCCAAGCCGGCGAAGGTCGGGGCCGAAGGCGTGACCTTTGCTCGGGTCTCGCTGCCCAGCCAGCGACGCGAAACGAGAGTCGTGAAAGACCAGTCGGCCGACGACATCGCCCGCGAGATCGTGGCGTGGATCACCGGCGCGTGAAACGTGAAACGTGAGGCGTGAGGCGTGAAACGTGAGACGGCAAACCGTGAAACGTGAAAGGTGAAACGTAAAAGGTCACTTCACGATTCACGTCTCACGTTTCACGATGAAGAAGGGCATCCTATGGAGACCATCCTGTTCCTGGCTCACACGGAAGCGGATGGTTCACTCGCCAGTTCGACGCTGGAGGCGCTGGGCGCGGCCCAGGCGATGGCCGGCTCGCTCGGCGGATCACCCTTAGTCGTGGGTTTGGTCGGCGAGGATGTCCGGGCGTCGGCCGGCGTCATCGCTGGCTGCGGGGCTGCGCGGTTCCTGGGTGTCTCCGGTGCTGACTTCGCCCAGGCGCGCTACGCGAGCGACGCGGCAGCATCCGAGGCCATGTGCAGGGCGGCGGCAGCTACGGTCGTCATCGCTGCGGGGACATCACGCTGGTGCCGGGTGCTGCCTGGCGTGGCCCAGCGTCTGGGCGGTCGGATTGACACCCACATCACCGGGGTCTCTGCAAGCGAGGGGAGCCTTTCTGTGACCCGCTGGTACTATCGCCAGCGGATGGAGGCGACGCTCACGCGAACGCAGCGCCCGTGGATCATTGTGCTCGATCCTGGTTGCTGTGCACCCTGGAAGGGGGAAGCTGGAGCGGCCACAGTGGAAGCGGTGGCAGTGGGTCTGCCCGAGGCATGCAAGCGCACGACCGTGACGGGCGTTCAGGCCCCCCCGTCCGACCAGCAGACGATCCGGCCCGACGCCGACCTCCTCTTCGTGGCAGGAGCCGGGTGGACGAAGACCCAATCTGACGGCAAGGTGCACGCGCCGGAAGCTGCCGACCTGATCCTGGAATTCCTGCGCAGGAGCCAGGCGTCATTGGGCGGGAGCAAGTCGCTGGTGGATCTCAAGGGGGAAGGGCAGGCCATCCTTCCCTTCATGACTCACCTCAACCAGATCGGGCAGACAGGATCCACGCCCCGCCATCCCAAGGGACTGTCCACGTGCTGCCACGGGGAAGAGCCGCACGTCGTCGGGTGGCGGTTCGTCAATGAACGCCGGGCCGTCAATCTCGATCCCAATTGCGGATGGGCGCGGGGGAAAACCGACGTCCTCTATGTGGCGGATGCGTTCCAGGTCATGCGGAAGGTAAACGCGCTGCTTGCTGAAGAGTCCGGAAAGTGAGGGTGAGCCGGCTGAATTTCCCCCAGGGAAAGGGATGGATGGGCGGGAGGCTTAGGAGGGTGGCGGATACGCCGACGAGCTTCGCTGCGTTCGACGCCGGGGTAAGCACGAAGCACTTGCGCCGCGGTGTGTTCAACAGACCCAGATGGACCCTCTGACGTGAGACGCAACCCCTCGGGTTCTGCGTGTCGCCCTTTACTACGTCTAACCTTAGGGACTGATCACGCGGAATCCCTCCCGTTCGGCGGCAACGGCCAGCTTTCGATCCAGGGTCACGAATTCGAGCGTGGCCGGGAACTCCTCCGCCGCTACGAGGGCCGCTCCCACCTGGAGGGCGTCGGCGGCCCTGAGGGGGTGCGTTTCCACGATACGCTCGGCGTGCCGACGCACAAAAAATCCAGGGCCGTCACCTCCGACCAATGTTCCCAGGCACTGAGGACTTCGCGTCGGGCCGCTGCGAGACGGCGGGCCGCAGAGGGCTCCGCTCTGCGTCGGCGCGCGAAGGCCGAGAATAGCTCCACGCGGGTGAGGGTCCAGACGACGACTTCGGGATCCTCCCGGAGTTGCCGTTCCACTTGCGCCGTCGAGTGCTCGGCAACGAAGAGCGGTATGAGCGCAGAGGTATCCCAGAACCTCACCAGCCCTCCTCACGCTCCCGCAGAAGATCCCGGAGCACGCTGCCGCGTAACCGCGGCGGCTTGCGTCGCCCGAACCAATCCGGGTGGCCGCCGGTCCCGCGGCGGATGAGACCGCGGCGCTCGAGACGCATCAGCCGTTCGGCCGCAGTGCCCTCCTTGGGCCCGGCATGGGGAAGCGGAACGATCTGCGCAACCGCCTCATCCCGATCGAACACCAGAACGGTCCCGCCACCCCGGACGTGCTGCAGATAGCGAGAGAGGTTGTTCTTCAGTTCAGCGATTCTGGCCTTTGTCATATGGCTATCTTAGCCACTTTCCCTCGCCCCGTCAAATCCGATAGATCCGAAGTTGGAAATGCGGCGCACCCTGGCCTTGCATTCCCGGGGGGTCTCTGCTATTGAAGTGGTACGCCACACGGCTGTCTCCGGGTGCCCAGAGGGGCATCAGGTGGGCAGCGGTGGGAGGCCGAAGACGGGGGGAGCTATGACCATCCGCGAAGTGCTGTTGGCCAAGAGAGACGACATCCTTGTTACGTCCCCCATTACAATTGCGCGCCGGTTGCGTCGGCTCCGTTCGCCGAAAGAAGCTCTTGAAGAGTACAGGCCAATGGCGTACGCTATTACGTACAGTCGCGTGTTGCACACAGGAGGCCACATGACCAGCCTGACAGCGACCGAGGCCCGCAAGCGGCTCTACGCGCTGCTGGATGCGGTCGCCGACTCTCACGAACCGATTCAGATCGCAGGCAAGCGCCACTCGGCCGTGCTCGTGTCGGAGTCCGATTGGCGCGCCATCCAGGAAACACTCTATCTTGCTTCCATTCCGGGAATGCGCGCCTCGATCCGCCGCGGGCTGAAGACCCCGGTCGAGAAGTGCCACGCGGAGCCCGGCTGGTGAGTTGGAGACTCGTCTACACGAGCCAGGCACAACGCGATGCAAAGAAGTTGGCCCGCTCCGGATTGAAACCGCACGCCGAGCGCCTTCTCGAGATTCTGGCGAAGGACCCGGATCAGACTCCCCCTCCCTACGAGAGACTCCTTGGCGACCTGGCAGGGGCGTGTTCCCGCCGGATCAACATCCAGCACCGGCTTGTCTATCAAGTGCTGGACGACATCAAGACCGTCAAGGTCCTCCGCATGTGGACCCACTACGAATGAGCCCGCACGCGAGAATCGGTGACCCTTTTCTCCTTGGAATTCATGGCCCCTTTGATATTGGAATCGCTGGTGCCGAACATCCTCGCCACGCTGGACGCCGTGAAGGAGTTCAACTGCGCGCGCTGAAACCGAGGAAGACAGGGTGCGGCCCCAGGCCGTCTACCGGGCGGCAGTACGGGGCCAGCAGGTGCGGGCAGAGTGGGAGCACCTCCTTGGGAGCGCTACCTGATCGACCTGGCAACGTAGTCCCCCATCACGGGAGAAACTAGCGAGTGTCCAACTCGCAGGATGGTTTCCTGCAAGGAGAAGGCTCGCGCCGTCAAGATGGGACTCGGCTGGAGAAGCCGGCAGACATGGGTGGCCGCGTGCTATTTGTCCTGGTTGTATGCAGCGTGTATCTGGGGATGAATTGGTATGTCCTGGCGCGACTGTTCCGCCTGTTCGCGCTCAGACAGAGTACCTGGTTTTACCTCGGGCTCGTCACGCTGACGCTGTCCTTCATCGCCGCCCTCGCCCTCGAATCGACGATTGGTAACCGCCTGACCGGCGTCCTTTACACGCTGGCGACGCTGTGGCTGGGAATCTGCGGGCTGCTGCTGTGGATCCTGCTCGCCCAGCAGATCCTGGCGCTGGTGATCCCTGCCCCGCAGCGGGTGTGGGCGATCGGGGTCTGCGGCCTCGCCTGCGGCCTCGCGCTGTATGCCTTCGTGAACGCCCGCACGATCACCGTCCGCCGGGAACATATCCCCCATCTGCCGTTCAAGATCGCGCAACTCTCCGATATCCACATCGGGTCAATAGGACCGGCGACACTCGCCGACATCATCGCAACAACCAATGCCCTCAAGCCCGATGTCATTCTCATCACCGGCGATCTGTTCGATAACGCCAACCCCAAGACCCGTGCCATTGCCGCACAACTAAAGGCATTTGCTGCCCCTGTCCTGTTCACCTCCGGTAATCACGAGGCCTATACCGGGTATGACAACGTGCGGCAGATGCTGACGGCAACACAGATCCGCTGGCTGCGCAATGAAACGGTGGAGTTCAACGGTATCCGGATCATCGGCGTCGATAACAGCTACAGCACGGAACTGATGCAGTCCGTCCTCGACCGCACGCCCGCTTCGCCGGCGTTTACGATCCTCATGAACCATCAGCCGAGAGGATTCGACATCGCCGCCCAACGCCGCATCGGCCTGACGCTCTCCGGCCATGTGCACAACGGCCAGATCTGGCCGTTCAACTACGTCGTGGGATTGTTTTATCCGTATCTCAAAGGCCTGCATGTAAACGCGGGCGCCTTTCTGAATGTCTCGACCGGCACCGGCATCTGGGGTCCGCCGATGCGTCTCGGTTCCCACAGTGAGATCGTGTCTCTGGAGCCGATGCCATGAAATCAGTAGCGGTATGGTGAAAAAGATACCGGACACCATTTGAGACCTACGTGGCGGGAAACAACGACCGGGATACCCAAATTCTTTGACGGTCAGCGGTAGCCTGGCTCCACTCTGTGACAGCCGGGGTCGACCGGTACATCCTGGGCGAAGCGCTCGCCTTGGAGCAGCTCTTCCCAGCGGACCCGCAGCTGGCCCGCCCAATCCCTCGCCTGGCCGACCTCACTTCGTCCTTCCGGGAGGGAGGAAAGCGGACGCCGGTCGTGGAAGCCACAAGCGGGTTGGGGTGTTCCCCCGGCGTGGCCCTCCAGCCCCCGGGGGGTGTGCCATCGTGAGTCGGTCGCTGACTTGAATTGCGACCTCCTTCAATTGTCCATCGAATCACGGAGGGACAGGAATGAGCAACCCCACCAAGGTCTACTGGCATGAACACACACAGTCGGAGCTGCAGAGCATCCTCCCCCAGATCGAAGTCGCCCTGGTCCCGACAGGCTCGACCGAGATCCATGGTCCCCACCTGGGTGTCGGTAACGACATCTTGAGTTGTACCAGGGTGGCCGAGGAAGTGGCCAGGGTCCTGTACCCTAAGGCCATCGTGGCAAACGCCCTCTGGCTCGGCGTGGCCCCCCACAACATGACGGCGCAGTTCCCTGGAACGATCACGCTCACGGCCCAGACCTACATGCTCGTCCTGCAGGAAGTCGTCGAGAGCCTGCTGAAACACGGGGTGAGACGGGTCGTCTTCATCAATGGCCACGGGGGGAACGAAGCGCCCAACGTGACCGCCTGCCGGGAGATCAGGGAGCAACTCCACTACAAGCACGGGGTGGATCTGGAGGTCGGCACTCTCTCCTACTGGGAGGTGATACCGCCTGACGTGTGGAGCGGGGTCCTGGAGATCAATCCAAAGGGAAGGATCGGCCACGGAGGTGAGGCAGAGACGAGCATCCTCCTGGCGGTGGCCCCCCATGCGGTCAGGATGGACCTGGTGGTGCCGCCCGATTCGCGGACGAGGCTCGCGCCCCCCTTCTTCAGGGCATGGTATCAGGACGAGTACAGCCCGAACGGCCACACGGATGATGCGCGAGCCGCCAGAAAGGAAAAGGGGGAGAAACTCGTCGCGGCCGCCGTGAGAGGCACCGTCGCGGCGCTGGAGCAGTTCATCCAGTACAAGCCAGTCGGGACACAGGCCCACCCGGGAGCGCATCTGTATCCGGCTTCGCCCGGCAGGTCCTGACTAGCAGGACTTCGGTCGAGCGTGGGGGAAGGCCGACGTGCTCTACGTGGCGGATGCCTTCGAGGTCATGCGGAAGGTGAACGCGCTGCTGGGCGCGAAGCAGGCCCGGAGAACCCAGCGCAAGGGTTGCCGCGATCGCGAGGGTGAACTCGAAATAAGTCCACTTCGTCAACAACGTCCCCCATTCCACGGAACGCAACTAGCTGAACCACGTCCTCTTTGTACAACGAAGGATTTGGCGAGGAGAAACCGATGCGCGTAAGAACACTCGGAAAGACGGGGATCAAGGTGAGCGAGGTGGGTTTTGGCGCCTGGGCGATCGGAGGGCCAGCGGAGCTGGGCGGATTGGCGGTCGGCTGGGGCGAGGCCGACGACTGGGACTCCATCCGGGCGCTGGAGGCGGCCTTTGACGAGGGGATCAATTTCTACGACACGGCGGATGTCTACGGCATGGGCCACAGCGAGGAGCTGCTCGCCCGGGTGTTCGGCAAGCGCCGCGCCCAGGTGGTGATCGCTTCCAAGGGGGGCAACCTCAACGACGAGGCCGGGCGGTGGCAGAAGATTTTCACCGGAACATTCCTGGCCCAGAGAGTGGAGGATTCGCTCCGCCGCCTCCGGACCGACTATATCGACCTCTACCAGCTCCACACGCCGCGCACCGACGAGGAGTTCGCGCAGGCGCTCACCAGCGCCGAGACCATGAACCGCCTGGTGGAGCAGGGCAAGTTACGTGCCTACGGCCTCTCGATCGGCCCCCTGGAGCACGGCCTCCGCCAGATCGAGCACGGGTTTGGCGCCACGATCCAGGTGATCTACAACGCCCTGGAGCGCGCGCCGGAGGCAAAGCTTCTGCCGGCGGCGAAGCAGGCCAACTACGGCATCATCCCGCGAGTCCCCTTGGCCTCCGGGTTCCTCACGGGAAAGTACACCAGAGACACCCAGTTCGATGCGCGGGACCACCGCTCACGCATGACGGCGGAGCAGAAGAAAGACTGGGCGGAGAAAGCCAACCGTCTCAAGCCGATCGCCAAGGAGCTCGGGATAACCCTGGCCCAGCTCGCCCTGCAGTACATCCTGGCCAACGACGCCGTGAGCGGGGTGATCCCTGGGGCGCGGAACGCGGACCAGGCGCGCCAGAACGCGGCGGTCGGGAAACTGCCGCCGCTGAGCGATGCCGTGGTGGCGAGAATCCGCAAGGCGGTCGAGTAAGGCCCAGAGGCCAGAACCGTGGATCTTTCCACCCGCCCTGCATGAAGGTGCATGGCTTGATATAAGTCACCTTCAGGTGCGATTCCCGGGAGGGTGGAGCCGGCTCGGGTACTGCTGCTCGGTTCTACACTTGACGGAATTCTGTACAGTATATAAGCTGCCAATAGTCGAAGGAGGTACCGCCATGGCGCTATCGCCCAAGGATGTCGTGCCGCTCACCAAGGCGCGCGCCCAATTCACCGAGCTTTGCGACGAGGTTTCCCAGGGCTCGACAGAGAAGCTCATCACCAAGAACGGTGAGAGCTGCGCCGCCCTGATCGGCGCAGACAGGCTGGAGTACTACCACCGGCTGGAACGGGAGCGAATCCACCTCACCCTGCTGGAGGAGGCGGAAAAGGGGCTGGAGGATGCTGCTGCCGGCCGCACCCTGACCGCGCGTCAATTGCGCGCTCGATATGGCCGGTAGGCGAGTCAGTTCGATCTTCACCGAGAATCTCGCCGAGAACCTTGACGCTATCCGCGATTTCCTGTATTTCCTCCTCTACCTCGTTCGCCGAAACCAAGTAATCTTCCTCTCCCTCAAGCATCACCGCCAGCTTTCCTTCGACCTCCACCGCTTCTGGCTCTGAAACCAATGCGGTGCACTGCATGCCGCGCAACACCCCGGTCGCGAACATCCTGGCTATGTTGGACCCTGCAAAGGACTCCACCGGCGTCCGCTGAATCCGAGGGAGGCGTGGCGCGAACGAAGGGGATTTCGGGATTACGAGAATTGCCTTGCATATTGGAAGGCGATATTCCAATATGCAAGGCATGTGGCCTC
>CAZXXV010000092.1:0-10952 GCA_964644725.1 uncultured bacterium | reverse complement strand
CGTTCCGGGTACCCAGCGCCGGCGCTGGGTGTCCTTGGCGGTTGAGAATTTCGGATTGGGGCTGCTGATGCCCGTCCGTCCCCACGGATCTCCGATGTGAAGGGTCCTTCCGTCGACACAGTGCAGCCTAGCTGAACAGGATCAACGAATCAACTCCCACGTGATTTTGCGTAGACGCAGTTGACTCGTGGTGTACTCCCGATTTACTCCCGCCACACACCGTGTCTTCCGAAGCCGGACGGAGCCGGCCACTGAGAGGAGAGACTTCCACTGGTATGAAGGCGTAGCGGTTGAGCAGCGGCTTGGCACGAGAATACGCCCTCGCCTTTCAATGTGGGCATGTGCCAAGTCCGATCCAATCGGTTAGGCTTCACAATTCGTCTCGCTCCTCGGGCTTCACATCTCTCACCTTGGCCATGGCGTGCTCATATTTCTTGCGGCTTCCTCGCTTGGCGCGCTCATCCAAATACTCGACCGTCATCAGCGCCGACAACTTTTCCGCTAGCGCCGTGGTGATGAGTTGATTGATGGAAACGGATTCCTTCCTGGCCAACTCCCGCACGCTCTTATGAAGCGATTCCGGGAGGCGCAGACTGATCGTGCTCATGGCAAACCTCCGATCATTCGTAGAAACGCCTTCGGTGTGACCGCACGAACACCAAACTGCTCCGACCCCGAAAAATCTCGAACGTTATGGGTCACGACGAAATCACACCCCGCCTCCACGGCCAACTCCAGAACATGATCATCCTCCGGATCTTTCAGGAATGGCCGCCAGAGAAAATGGATTTTCCGCCTTCGACCCACACTGCAGATGTAATCGAGAATGTCGTCAATGCCGCCGTGGGTCAGCCCGACTTCCCGTGCGATCCGCTTCGCCGCATCTTCGTACTCCACGATGAGCGGAACCGAAATGTTGATTTCAAAATCCCCGCGGTCAAGCAACATGAACAGCTGGTAGGACGCCCCACGGCGGGAGCGCAGAGCGGAAACAAAGACATTCGTGTCGATGACAATCTGCCGATTCATATCGGTATCATATACGATACCACTGTGTCGGTCAAGCCGTCCCCCACGGTCAAGCCTAGCGAATAAGGTTTTATCCGTCGTGCCGCAAGAGCGAGCAGGCTGTCGGCCGCGGGCCGTGGGCACGGCGGATAAAAGCGGTTGAACTGAACCGTTGGACCGAGAGGCTATGGGGATTCTATCCCGAGCCCATCCCGGGAGGGAAGGGTCTTGTGGCCGGGCAGCGTCCTCCCGGAGATCCCTTGGGGGGCGGTGGAGCCCCCGGGAGGATGCAGGAGACTGGTGGAGGAGCCGCCGCTGGTCAGGCCGGCGGGGTCGGAAGGCAGGCTGAGCGCACGAGGGCGTTCGAATCCGCCCGGGGATCCAGCCTGGGCGGGCTGTAGCTAGGTTGCCTCCTTAGTCTCCTTGCAGCCTGCCCAAGCCACTGACAAGAACGAAGGATACAGAAAATGCAACCCACTCAGATGCGGCGCGCCACCCCGGCGTCTCCTCCTCGGGGATTGCCAAAGCTGTTGCGAGAACAGAACCGAAATACGTCCACTCCGTCAACAACGCATCCTCGGGAATCAGCCGCTTGGAGAAAAATAGTGGACGGCGCCCTCTTGCCAACCCACTTCGAGGTCCGCTTCCATACTGCGGTCGCTGGATCTCAGCCAGGAGGTGGTGTGACGAGAATCCTCGCCAGGGTCGGAGAAATAGTGTATATACGCTAACATGTTCTCGTGGGATGCCAGGAAGGCGCAGATCAACTACGAGAAGCATGGGGTAGCCTTTGAGGAGGCGGCCACCGTGTTCGCCGATCCTGACGGGCTGGACTGGGAGGATCCGGATCACTCAAGGGACGAAAAGCGCCATAAGCGCCTCGGACGGTCGATAACCGGCAGAGTCCTGCTCGTCGTGTACACCACAAGGAGGATGGCCCATGGCAAGGAGACCATTCGCATCATCAGTGCGCGCCAAGCCTCGCGCAAAGAACGCAAGGCATATGCCGGATAGCCGCATCGACTTCAGCGACATCCCGGAATCGTCGGATCGGGAGCTGGCCCGCGCGCGCCGGGTGGGACGTCCGACGACCGGCCGGGCGAAGCAGCTCATCGCGATCCGCATTGATCCCCGACTCCTCGCCGAGCTGCGCCGGCTCGCAGCGCGCGAGCGCAAGCCGTACCAGACCCTGGTCCACGAGCTCCTGGAGGCTGCCGTGAGGCAAGCCGCGTAGCATCCCTTAGCGCCTGACTGCTGACGGCGTCTTTTGCCTTGACTCCTATCCCCGACCGGAGTTAGTCATCGGCCAGTTTGCAGCACCCCCTGCGGCTGCATGAGAGGGGGGAAATATGCCGGCCCGGAAAGCAGGTTTCCTGGCGATAATCGCGCGGCCCTATGGAGGTAATCCACCTCCAGGGGGCCGTTCTGCTTCCAGCGCACGGTCCTCTTGGAGAGACGTAGCGCAGGCGCATTACTTCTCACTCGGAAGGTGACGAAAGTGGCAGCGTCCCCTTCGCATACAGGGGTATCCGGCTGCAGCACAAGACGCTCGGTCCTCGGACCGGAGGAGATGCGTAGCTTGTGTTCCATGCAGTGCTTGCAGCCTGTGGGTCTATCTAGGCGGAGTCTTATATGGTTCTGCATAGGACTCTCCAACTTCCCGCTGTCTCCCCGGCCACGTAGGGCAGCACGATGTTGAGGTGCCCACGGCGGCCATGATGGCCGCACAGATGATTCTCGAAGTCCTTCTCGTGCTCGGGCATGCACCGCCTCTCGCCGGCTGCGCTTCTGCGCCCTACTTTCCCCTGACATCCACCGCCGCCAGCCCGTTAACGAAGGTCCCCCCTCGACCGAACTGCGCAGGGATGACGAGCTGCCCGGCCTTATCGATATAACCCCACTTCTCATCCACTTTGACCGCAGCCAGCCCCTCGGAAAAGGGTAACGCCTCATCAAACTGCGGGGGGATGGCGAGCCGTCCAGCCCTGTCAACATACCCCAACTTTCCTTCGAGCTTGACCATAGCTAAGCTTTCGTAGAACGGGGTAGCCCCCTCAAACTGAACGGGGATGACGAGCTGACCGGTCTTGTCGATATACCCGTACTTCCCACTGCGCCCAATGATAGCCAAGCCTTCCTTGAAGTGCCAGGCGAACTCGAACTCTGCCGGGATGATAAGCTTCCCGGCCTTGTCGATAAACCCTACCTTCCCGTTGACCGTCACGCTAGCCAGTCCTTCGTGGAACTCTGAATTGGATTGAATTTGGAATGGAGGGATGACAAACTGACCGGCCTTGTCGATAAACCCCCACTTCCCGTTCAGCTTTACGGAAGCCAACCCTTCGGAAAAGTTCCAAGCCCCTCCGAACTGTGGCTGAATAACAACCCTCCCGGCCGTGTCAATATACCCCCACTTCCCGCTCACCTGCACGGCAGCGAGTCCTTCACTGAAAGACCACGCACCATCGAGCTGGGGAGGAATAATGTACTGGCCGGTCTTGTCAATAAACCCACACCTCTTTTCGTTGGGCCTTTGCCCAGTATGTTGACAGACAAGTGCCAGCCCTTCCGAGAAACCCAGGAAGGCGTCATCGAACTGCGCGGGGATGACCAGTTGGCCGGTCCTGTCAACATAGCCCCACTTCCTACCGTGCTTGACAGCCGCCAGGCCTTCCGAGAAGGAAAAGGCTAACTCAAACCGCGGCGGGATCACAAACTTCCCGGTTTTGTCGATATACCCCGACCTCCAGCTTTGCTCGCCTCCTCCGCTTGTTGCTATTTTGGAATCTGGAGCCGATCTAGAGTCCTGCCATCTTGGAAGCAACAATGTGATTCCTATAAGAAGTAACATCAGGCCGAGGAATCCAAGGGCTATGATCCTGATCGACCTTCTAACCTTCGGCCTTTGTTGCTTCGCAATCTTTCGCCTCGCCTCTGCCTCGGCGCGTACGCGTGCCTCAGCCCGAACTCGTTCCTCTTCCTCGATGCGTTTGATCTCCTCTTCACTCAGGCTCATGGCGGTTCCAAGGTTCTTAAAGGCTCAGCGACTGCCTGCCGACTCTTGACGGCCTGACCGACGCGGCACGGCAGCTACACCAGATCGCGTTGTCCTTCTCCTGGCATTAGTAGTGCCACTCTGGTACACGGCGCAAAGCGTACGGATCAGTTCAATGAAGGCCATGTGGTTCGAGACCGGAAGCTCGGCCCCACGATGTAGTTCCCTCGTTTCGGCAGGGTCTCCCTTGTATGCCTGAATCCGAATGACATTCTCCCCGCTCCAGTCGGCTTCCTGTCGGCGGTAGTGCGCTCGGACGAAGGTCACGCGGAGATTTCCAACGTCTTCGTAATAGTTTCCGGTCCTGTCAACTGGCACGGTCCTTCCCTCCTACCTTTCTATCCTGATCATTGATGAAACTCTACATTAAAGTAGTCCTGGGGTCAACCGGGATGGCGCGGAATGAGGTGGCTCTGGCACCCGGAGCAGGCGGCGGAGAAGTCGCAACGCTTGCGACCTGGGCGGGTCCGCCTATGGCCTGGTAGGTTTTGTAGATCGGAGTCTGGGGACCGCTCTGGAAGAATCTGCGCAATCTGCGAAATCTGTGGTTAAGCTGGACTCCGGTTCTACAGCCCGAGGTACGCCGTCCGCACCTGCGGATCGCGCAGGAGCTGCTGGCTCGGCCCCTCGGCCACGATCTGCCCGTTCTCCAGGATGTAGCCGCGGTGGGACAGCTTGAGGGCGCGGAAGACATTCTGCTCCACCAGGAGGATCGTGGCACCCCCCCGATTGATCTCTCGAATGATGTCGAAGATGGCCGTGACGAGCATGGGGGACAGGCCGAGCGACGGTTCGTCCAGCATGAGGAGCCTGGGACGGGACATAAGCCCCCGGCCGATGGCGACCATCTGCTGCTCGCCGCCCGACAGGGTCCCGGCCACCTGGCTGCGCCGCTCGCGCAATCGTGGGAACAGGCCATAGACCCGCTCCAGCGTCTCTGCGCGAGCCGCCCGCGCGCGGTGCGTGCAGGCCCCCATGGCCAGGTTCTCCTCGACGGTCATGGTCGGGAAGAGTTGCCGTCCCTCCGGCACGTGGCCCAGCCCGGCCTCCACGATGTCGGCCGGCTTCAGGTGGTCAATGCGCCGCCCTTCGAACTCGATTGCGCCCGTCCGCGGACGCAGCACCCCCGAGATGGTCATCAGGGTGGTGGTCTTCCCTGCCCCGTTGCTGCCAATGACGGAGACGATCTCCCCTTCCCGCACCTCCAGCGTGACGCCGTGGAGCGCCTGCAAGTCCCCATAAAACGTCTGGAGCCCCGTCACCTTGAGCATCGCTCGTCCGTCATCCGTCTGTGCCGGCCTCGGCGCTGGACTCGGCGCCGGCGGATTCCTCGCCCAAGTAGGCCTCGATCACCTTCGGGTCCCGAACGACCTCCTCGGGGCGCCCCTCCGCGATGAGCTCGCCGTAGTTCAGGACCAGGACCCGCTGCGACAGGGCCATCACGGCCTTCATGACATGCTCGATGAGCAGTACGGTCACACCCCGGCCATGGATGGCACGGATGAGGTCAATCAGCCGACCCGTCTCGGTGGGATTGAGCCCGGCCATGACCTCGTCCAACAAGAGGACGCGCGGACGCGTGGCCAAGGCGCGGGCGAGTTCCAGCCGCTTCCGATCCGGGAGCGTCAGGCTGTGCCCCATGCTGGCGGCCTTCTCCGCCAGGCCCGTCAGGTCCAGGATCTCCTGGGCGATCGCCACCGCCTCGCGGCGATGCGCCACCCCCTCCAACGCCCCCACGATCACATTCTCCAGAACGGTCAGGCGCAGAAACGGCCGGGCGATCTGGAACGTCCGGACCATGCCTCTCTGGCAGATATCATGGGGGCGGAAGCCCACCATGGATTCCCCGGCGTAGGTCACACTCCCCTCATCGGGCCGGAGGAAGCCGGAGATCACGTGGAACAGCGTCGTCTTCCCGGCCCCGTTCGGACCGATGAGGCCCAGCATCTCCCCCTCGGCGAGGTCGAAGCTGACCCGGTGGACGGCCCGCAGGCCGCCGAAGAACTTGCTCACGCCATCAACGGTGAGCAGGCTCATGGCCGCCTCCAGGCGGCCCGCCGCAACCAGTGGGCCAGCGTGGGATACACGCCGCGCGGCAGGAACAGCACGACAATGATCAGCAGGAGCCCGTAGATCACGACGTTCAATCCGGCCGTCCCGGCCGCAAAGTACGTCCGGGAAAACTCGCCTAAAAGCTCCAGCAGGAACGAGCCCAGCACGGGACCCAGGATCGTACCGCTTCCGCCCACAATCGGCCGGATCATGATGTCCACTGAGTGGTTGATGTGCAGCACCGTGTTGGGCTGCAGGTAGAACTGAAAATAGGCGTAGAAGGTGCCGCCCAGTGCCGTCAGGGCGGCGCTCACGGCGTAGGCGATCATCTTGTACCGGAAGGTATCCACCCCCAGCGCCTCGGAGGCATCCTCGTCCTCGCGGATGGCCACCAGGTAGGTCCCCAGCTTCGACCGTTGGATCAGCCACACGATCCCGCAGGCCACGCACAGGAAGGCCAGCGCGATGAAGTAATACGGGATCTTCCCCCGGAACTGGAACTGCCATGGGTTCGGCGTGAAGGTGATGAACAGGCCCGTGTACCCTCCCAGGATGGGAAGGTGCAGGGCGATGAGCCGGCAGATCTCCGCCGCCGCCAGGGTCAGGAGGATGAAGTAGAAGCCTCGCAGGCCAAAGCGAAAGCCCAGGTACCCGATTCCCAGGCTCAGAATAGCCGCGAGCACGGCGCCCGCCAGCATGCCCAGCCACGGCGAGATCCCGAGGTGGATCGCCAGGACCGCCGAGGTGTACGCGCCGATGGCGAAGAAGGCCGCGTGCCCCAGGGAGAGCTGTCCGGCGTATCCCCCCAGGATGTTCCAGGCCTGGCCGAGATAGGCGTAGTAAAAGGTACTGATAAGCAGGTTCTGCCAGTTGGATGGCACCCAGAATGGCAGAACGACCAGGGCCACCCCGAGGGCGCCGCCCAGCCCGAGCCGCAGCATCACCGGCTCCCGCCCAGGAGGCCCTGCGGCCGGAACAGCAGGATCAGGATCAGCAGGATGAAGCTGAAGATCTCTTTCAGCGAGGGCACCAGGATCACGGCGCCCAGCGATTCACTGACCCCCACCAGGAGGCCGCCGGCGAAGGCTCCCAGGAGGCTTCCCATGCCGCCGATGATCACGATGTTGAACGAGGTGACGGTGAGGAAGAGCCCCGTGCTGGGCGAAAAGGGCAGGAACGGCGTCATCAGGCTGCCGGCGGCACCCACGCAGGCCGCCCCGATGCCGAAGGCCAGCGTGAAGACCTTCAGGATGTCCGTCCCCACCAGCAGCGCCCCGACCCGGTTGTCGGAGGCGGCGCGAATCATCCGTCCCAGCTCGGTCTTCTTCAGGAACAGGTAGAGGCCCACGGCCAGGGCCAGGGCCACGCCGAAGGTGGCCACCCGGGGAAGGTCGAAGACGATCGGCCCCAGCCAGAACGTGCTGAGGGCGTAGCTGGTGCTCACGCGGCGGGGATCCGGCCCGAAGACCATCAATGCGCTGTTCTCCAGGACCAAGGCCACCCCCAGCATCAGCAGGATCTGCATCTCGTGGGGGGCATCCAGAATTCGATTCACCAGGCCCCGCTGGACTGCTGCCCCCAGGAGGAAGATGGCCGTCGCGGTCCCCAGGATGGACAGGTACGGGTCGACTCCCCAGGTCGTGAACAGCCAGAACGAGAGGTACATCCCCCAGACCATCATGTCGCCATGGGCGAAGTTGATGACCCGCATGACCCCGAAGATCAGCGAGAGTCCCAGAGCCATGAGGCTATAGACCCCGCCGACCAGCAGCCCGTTGACGATGGCCTGAAGGTACAGCGCCACGCGGCACCTCAAAAAAAGAAGTCAGAAGGAGGCAGCCCGCGCCTCACCGCCCGCCGGCGCCCGCCTTCTGACCCGGAAGCCTCGGAATCCGTTCCTGTCGCTATCCCTGTCGGGCCTCTCCAACATCCGACAGCGATATCCGACAGCGGTCAATCCCGGGACCCCTTTCCCCTGTCCCTGTCGCTGTCGCTATCGGTCCTTATCCCCGCTCCCACAGCTTGGGAATGGGATACACCACCTGGACCTCGGCCATCTCCTTGGGGAAGACCACCCGGGGCCGCCCCTCTCGGATCTGGACCATGGCGGTGGAGGCGCCGACGTTGTCGCCATGCTCGTCGAACTGGATGGGCCCGCCCGAGATGACGTGCTCCTTGATGTTCGTCTTGCGCGCCGCCTCCACGAACTTATCGGGGTCGGTGGATCCGGCCCGCTCCAGGATGTCGGCGATGGTCATGACCCCCTGGTAGGCCCAGGCCGACTCGGTGGTGAGCGGATCGCCGAACCGCTTCTCGTAATCCGCGGCCACCTTCTGGGTCAGGGGCGACTTGGGATTGTACCAGGGCGCGTTCGCCAGGGTGAACTCGGCCAGCTTGCCCAGCGCCCTCGGGAACGTCGGCTGGTAGAACCCGGGATTCCCGGGGCCCATGATGGCCAGGACGTCCACCCGCTGCTTGTACATCTCCTGGATGAGCAGGATGGCGTCATTCGGCCGGGTGACCGCCAGGACGAGATCCGGCTTCGCCGCCTTGGCCTTGGACACCTCCGTGGACAGATCCTGGGTGGTGACCGGATACGTGATGACCTCCACGACCTCGAACGGGGCATTGAGCTTCTTGTGCCACTCCAGCGTCTTGTCCTTCTGGACCTGGCCGAACAGGTCGCTCACGTGCAGCAGCACGGCCCGCTTCGGGGTGATCCCCCTCTCCTTGAACATCTCCATCATGTACTCGATGCCGCGCCGCCCCAGGATGGACGAGGTCACGAAAAGCCGGAACACGTGCTTGGCCCCCTGCTGGGTCAACTGGTCGGCCGCCCCGATGTCGATCATCAAGGGGATCGGCTTCGTCGCCTGCTTGATCACCTGGATGATGGCGTTGATGTTGCCGCTGTCGAAGGCGCCCACCATGACGTGCGCGCCGTCATTGATGAGGCGCTCGGCCTCTGCCCGCGCCACCTCCGGCTTGGATTGGGTGTCCGCCGGCACCAGGACCAGCTTGGCCCCGCCCATGGACTTGATGCCCCCGGCGGCGTTGATGTGGTCTATGGCCAACTGGTTCCCCTGTCGGGTGGTCTTCCCAACCACAGCCAGGATGCCTGTCATCGGCTGGATGGAGCCGATCTTGACCTCTTTCACCTGGCCCCGGACCACGGCCGGGAATCCCAGGACCCCCACCGCCCCGGCCGCCCCCATCCCCTTCAGCACCGTCCGCCGATCCACGCCGGATTGCCTCACTCGCGATGACATTGATGCTCCTCCCCTCCTCTGAAAGGATCTGATGGCGATACGCAAGCAGGCCGACCATATACCAGGATTTGACAGGCCGGGCAAGGGTTTTCGGCTCAGAGCCCCTGCAGGACGACGTGAGGGGGAAGGCGGATGCGGCGCCAGCTTGGCTTGACATTGGCGTTGACTCAAGAATACCTTCGGGCGGGTCAGGTCAAATTCCTTGACATCGCTCGTCCGTGAGAGTTACCGTCGTCCCTGATCAGCTCGGCTTCCCCACCGACTCCCTGGGGGGGGTTCAATGCCGGCGACAAACCAATCTCCCAGCGGCCCATCTTGCCCCTCGCGGGCTTTGCACACCCGAGCGGGTTATATCCATTCTACCCTGCGTGGATCAATCGCCGACTCCGCCCTGTTATCGGAGAGTGGTGCCCCTCAGCCCTCGGCAACAACCTTCATGACCGCGCTACGTCCTCCTCATATTCGCACAGTGCAGGAACTTCTCCGACATCAGGACGTGCGAACCACAATGATCTACACCTATGTCCTGAATCGGGGAGGCAGAGGCGTTCGCAGTCCGGCTGAGACGCTGTGATGCGGCGACTGGTGTGTGTCTTATACTGACCCGTATAAGATGCCGCGGTAAAATGACACCGACCGAGAGACAGGCCCGAGAATTCGCGACTTGAGTGCAAGTATCTGCGCTTTAGAATGTGCATGTTATCCTGACAGGGATTCAGACGTTTCGTTCTTACGCGGACCCATATACTCAATAGTTCGGCAGATCAAGAGGTGTACAGGATGCCCGAGAAAACCACGTGGGAGAAGTTCTTCGACGCCCACGCGCCGATTTACGAAGACAACGTGTTCACGAAGAACACCGTACGCGAGGTAGATTTCTTGCTTGATGAATTGCACCTTCCTTCTGGCGGCTCTGTTCTTGATGTCGGTTGCGGTACAGGTCGCCACGCCATTGAACTGGCGAAACGGGGCTATGCAGTGACGGGACTGGATTTGTCTTCGGAAATGCTCTCCAGAGCTGCCGATGCCGCAAAGGCCGAAAATGTTCATGTTGAATGGATTCGTGCGAACGCGACCCAATTTACATTCCCAGAACTGTATGATGCCGCAGTCTGTCTGTGCGAAGGAGCCTTCGGACTTCTTGGCGAAAGTGATGATCCAATTGATCAACCGCTGTCCATTCTGTGCAACGTCTCCCGAAGCCTAAAGCCACAGGCAAAGGCTGTGTTCACCGTTCTCAACGCGGCAGCCATGCTCCGCAAGTATCAGAACAAGGACGTGGCGGAGGGACGCTTTGATCCCCTCACCATGGTTGCGTCGTCGGAGCACCCACCGCAAGAAGGAATGCCTGCCGTTGCGGTTCGAGAGCGAGCCTTCGTCCCAACGGAACTCATTCTGCTCTTCCGTCTCGCGGGCATGTCTGTGCTCAACATGTGGGGCGGAACCGCAGGGAACTGGGGAAGAAGATCCCTCGACCTTGACGAGATCGAGATCATGATCGTTGCGTGCAAGACTGCCGAACTATTGGCTGCAGGCGACGCGGCCAAGCCGCGCGCCTGAGCCATTCG
>CAZXXV010000091.1:5836-10982 GCA_964644725.1 uncultured bacterium | reverse complement strand
GGCACAGGCCGAGCCCCATCACGCAGGCACCCGCCAGGATGAGGCGCCTCGGCCCCACCCGGCCTCCCACCCATCCGGAGATCGGACTCATGCATCCGTGAAGGACGACGAAAACGGAGAAAGCCCCTGCGACCAGGGAGCGACTCCAGCCGAACTCGCGGAGGAAAGCCACCAGGAAGACGGAATAGGAATACCAGATCCCGTACACCAGCCCGAGCGTGATGAAGGTCGCGCCAATGACAGCCCACCCGCGTCGGCTCTCACGGCTCATGGCTGATAGCTCATGGCTCCTAGCTGAAGGCTGACCGCTCATGGCTGATGGCTCATTGTGCCTAGTGTGCCGGCGGTGGGTTCGGACGACGGGGCGCGACAATCCACAGGAGGGCCGGCGAGAGGACCGCCATCACGAGGGCGACCCAGAGTGCCAGCGCGTAGCTTCCCGTCCCATCAAAGATCCGACCCGCGACCCATGCACCGGAGGCGATCCCCAGGCACAGCGCCGGGTATAGCGCGCCGAAGACCGTCGAGAAGGTCGGCCCGCTGAAGAGATCGCTGGCCGCAGCAGGGGCGATCGGCGCCATGCCCCCGTAGCCAAGCCCAATCAGCACTGCGTAGAGGTATGGGAGGCCGGACGCCGGGTACCTTCCCGCCAGGACCAGGAAGCCGACGCTGGCGACGACGCATCCAAAGGAGAGGGTGTATGCCAACTCCCGGCCGGCACGATCCGAAAAGGCTCCGCACCCTACCTTGCCTGCAACGCTGGCGAGACCGGCGAGGCCAGCCACCGACGCTGCGGCCAGCGGGGATACCCCGTGGTCCACCAGGTATGCGACCTGATGGACCAGAAGCATCTGGGTCACAAAATTCCCGGTGAAGAACACCCCCGCGAGCCCCCAAAAATGCCAGTCTCTGACGGTTGCGGCGAGTGTCCAATACGTGCCGGTATCCGAGAGCGCGTGGGGCTTGCGCGACTTGGACGAGGAGCCTGAGGCCTCAAGAGAGGGCGGCTCCCGAACGAGCCCGGCGGTCGCGGGGAGCACCCACCCCACGGTCAGCACGGCCAGAACCCGGAAGGCCCAGCGCCATCCGACCAGGTCAATCAGGAACTGTGCGAAGGGAACCAGGGCGAAGATCCCGACGCCGATCCCGGCAGAGGTGATTCCGATCGCGGTACCAAACCGACTCGGAAACCAGCCTCGCACAAGCACCACTGCCGGAATCCACCCGGCCATGGTGAGCCCCACCGCGGTAACACCCCCGAACGCCAGGTACAGGTGCCACCATGCCTTCGTCTCCGCAGCGAGGAGCAGGCCGCATCCCATCACGCACCCGCCCGCCAGGATGACTCGCCTCGGCCCGATGCGCCCCGCCAGCGAGCCGATGATGGGACCCACGGAGCCCTGTACCAAGACGAATACCGAGAAGCATCCGGCGACAAGCGAGCGACTCCAGCCGAACTCCCGGACGAAAACGACGAGGAACACCGAGTAGGAATACCAGACCCCGATGACCATGCCGAGGGTGATAAAGGTTGTCCCGACGACGATCCATCCGCGCCGCTGGCTATCCTGTGGACCCAGTTCAGTCTTCATGGGGTGAAGTGTCCTTCGATGATGCGAGGACGTTCGACTCCACACTATGGATCACGCCGCCCCGAATGTCGAGGACGCAGACCCGTTTGTTTGCTGGGCTGACCCAAGAGCAGAGCCCGCGCGAGGATCGTGAATCGTCCATGCATCGCCGAGACCTCGATGCGTTTCTCGCCAGGAGGAATGCCGACGCGCTCGACCCCCGCTTCCCCCGTTGTGGGGGACGCTGAATTCCGACGTGAATTTCTAGCTGCCAACCTGACTCCGGGATAGCTGGGGTATCCTCCCGCTACTCCCGGAGAGAGGAGGTCCGGGATGGTGCGAGCGGCCAGATGCCAGAGGACGATCGGCAGACTCGCGCTCGATAAGGAATGATCCGGCACTAGGCGCAGGTCTTCCGGAAGCGGATCACCACCTTCACTGCCGTGCGGAGATCGGCTTGACTATCACCCCATCACGCTTTTGACTTGCGGGCAACGTTGACCTTATGCTATGCAATCTTCGACCGGCGACTCTCGCTGCCATTCGCCCAAATCGGCTCGGATTGCCATATGCCCGGCCACGATCCACCCGTGATCAGCAGATCGCGGATTCGAGACTCTCCGCCGCTGCAGATGAACGCCTGAGCCTTGAGGACGATGGCGCGACTCTCTCAAGAGGAGAGATGTGGAGGAGAGAATGAGCCTTCAGATCACCTGGTACGACAACGCCGCTTTTCGGGTTTTTACAGGAGAAGAGGTTTTGTGGTTCGACCCTTCCGTAAATAAAAATGCGGACTCGCCCATCAAGGTTGCTGATATCAACGAGGCCGCGAAATTCGTGTTCACCACACATGGCGACCCCGGTCACTTCGTGAACAGCGTGGAAGTAACCAGGCGGACCGGTGCCCAGTTCGTCGGATCGCACGATCTCTGCAATTTCATCCTTCAAAGAGGCCAGTTACCCAGGGAGAGATTGATTCCCTTGAATTTCGGGGAGAGCAAGCAGATCAACGGCCTCGAGGTCTACCTCTTTGAGGCGGAGCATCCCGTGTTAACCCCTGAGCTCAAAGAGACCATTCGCCAGTGGGGCGGGAGTGCCGATGCGAGAAACGGTGGCTTTGTGGTACGAGGCAAGCGGTTCTGCCTCTGCATTCTGGGCGACTGCATCTACTCTGACGTCTTCCGCGATGTAGGGAAGAGATTCGACATCGATACTGGAATGATCCCTATCCAAGGGAAAATGCACGTCGATTCGACGCCGGAGGAGGCGGCCGAGAATGGGGCGTTAATTGTTCGACACTTGGCGCCCAAGGTTCTGTTCCCTGTGATCCAGTACACGAAGGAACAGGTCCGCCTCGGGCCGTTGCAGCGAAGGCTGAACGAAATGGGCATGAAGACCAAGCTGATCTTTGACCGGCCCGGGACAGTCCACACGCTGGAGGAGTTCTAACAGACTCACAGGAGGAGCCAGGCATGAGCATGCCCAAGAAACTGAGAAGGCTGCTACAGGAAAAAGAGTACATAGTCACTCCGGGGGCGGCCCATCCCCTGCATGCCGTGATCGTTGAGAAGACGGGATACGATTTTGTCTACATGACGGGATACGGTACATCCCTGACCCTCCTGGGGGTTCCCGATGTAGGCCTCCTCACCGAGACGGAAATGGTGACCAACGCCAGGAATATCGCCAGAGCGGTGAACATTCCCGTCATCGCGGATGCGGATACCGGTTTTGGGAATGCGATCAACGTCATCCGGACAGTTCAGGACTACGAGTCGGCCGGCGTGGCAGGCATCCACATGGAGGATCAGGTAAGCCCCAAGCGATGCGGACACCTGGCTGGAAAGATGATCATCCCTCTCGACGAGGCCGTGGGGAAAATCAGGGCTGCCGTGGAGGCAAAACGGGACAAGGACTTCGTCATCATCGCTCGGACCGACGCGGTGGCAGCGGTAGGCGGCGGATTCGACGAGGCATTGAGGAGGGGTAGGGAATATGCGCGGGCGGGCGCGGATATGCTGTTCTGTGAATTCCCTGATACCGATCCCGAGCCGCCCAGGCAATTTGCGGCGGAGGTGCACAAGGAGTTCCCCGGGCTCCCCCTCTTCTTCAACTACTCGTCGTCGTTCAAGTGGTATGAGTCGCCGCTGACCTTCGGCGACGTGGCTCGAATGGGGTACAAAGTCATCATTGTCTCGCTCGGCTGCATGCGCGTGAGCATGCAAGCCGTGTGGGACTATGCGGCAGACATGATGAAGCGGGGGGAACAGGCTGAGAAGGACTTTGAGGAAAGGTTCAAGGGCCATCCCGTCGAGGACTTCAATAGATTGGCCGGGATTCCTCGCATCAAGGAGCTGGAGGCGAAATACTTGCCAAGAGAGGAGGTAAGAAAGAAGTATGAGGAGTCTGTTGGCCTCTACCGGTAACGAACCCAGGCCAAGGAGGATCGAAGCGTCCGCCACAGACTGGTGAATTCTCTTGCTCCCTCGCGGCCCGGGGACCTCAGGGGGGTGGACCTCTCCTGATCTGACAGGCTACATGGACATCTGAAATCTACGGTTCTTGCAGATGGGGGGACGGAAGATGAGAAGAGCCTTTGGTCGTCTGGGCATCGTACTCTGGGCACTGTTGGCCCTGGGGTTGGGCACGGGCTTCACCGACATAGCCAGTGCCCAGGAGAAGTTTCCGGCTCGATCGATAGAGGTGATTGTTCCTACGCCTCCGGGCGGCGGAACCGATATCGTGACCCGCATCCTCGCAGAAGCTGCCGAGCCGAGCTTGGGACAGAAGGTTGTGGTCATCAACAAACCGGGGGGTTCGGGATCGGTGGGGCTGAACTTCATCGCCCAAGCGAAGCCGGATGGCTATACGCTGGGGGGGCTCTGGGGTGCGCCGGTCACCATGGTGCCCCACGTGATCAAAGTCAGCTTCACTCTCGATGACTTCACCTACATCACTCAGATCGGGAAATACTCCTCCATCTTTTGCGTCCGTTCCGAGTTCCCGGCGAAGACCGCCAAGGAGTTCTTCGAGTACGCGGCCAAGAACCCCGGGAAACTCACCTACGCGAATGATGGGATAGGGAATTCCATTCATTTTTCCGGCGAGAGAGTTTTCCTGGCGTTGAAGGTGAAACTGCGCCCCATCCCCTATGGGGGAGCGGGCGAGAGCATCAAAGCCCTTCTGGGAGGCCATGTAGATATCTATGGGGGCTCCATTCCGCCTGCCCTCCCCCATATCAAGGCGGGCACGGTCCGCCCGCTTTTCGTCACCACTCGGGAGCGAGTTGACCTCTTGCCCGATGTACCCGGCGTTGCCGACTTGGGACACCCGGAGTTGGACACACCCATTTGGAGGGGCATCCTGGGGCCGAAGGGAATCCCCGCGGATCGGGTGACGATCCTGGAAAGGGCATTTCGAGAGGCCGCGCGGAGCGAGAAGTTCCAAAATCAGATGAAGGAACTGGCAGAGTTCATTGTGGCCTCCAGTGGGAAAGAATTCGAGCAGATGGTTCGGGCGGAGGCCGCTGCCATGGCTGCGATCGCGAAACAGATTGGGCTTGGACAAAAATAAGG
>CAZXXV010000091.1:0-5736 GCA_964644725.1 uncultured bacterium | reverse complement strand
GAAAACGTGCGCATGGTCCTTGGGCTGTTCGGTCTTCCCTTTTGTGCTGGCCCCAGATCCAATCGCCAGGCCGTCGGCATGGTCACCCTGCTTGGAATGGTCTGATCCGGGCTCCGTTGGATTTCCGGTGAGATTGGCCCAAGAATGGGAGGTTGGCTGCGATGGCTCCTACCCAGCGGACCGGCGAGCTGGCCATAGCGGTTGCTCTCTTCTGCATCGGACTGATATGGGTCGTGGGATCTCTCGATATGCCACGGGGAGAGTTTTCCGTGCCAGGGCCGGGATTCTTTCCCGCCCTGCTTGGACTGGCGCTGTGCGGCGCTTCTCTGGTCCTGGTGGTGAGCGCCCTGACCACCGGAGCCGCTAGACGCGTGCCCCTCGGGAACACCTATATCTGGTTGACCGGGATAGCCCTTCTTGCGCTGGCGATCCTGTTTGAGCCCCTCGGGTTCGTGCCCTCCATGGCGCTGTTCATAGGCTTCTTCCTCAAACTGCTCTCCGATTTGAAGTGGAGAACCTGCGCGCTGGCTGCCCTGGCGGCGGCAATAGCCAGCTACGTCTTCTTTGCGTATTTCCTGGGCCTCCCCCTGCCCCGCATAAATTGGCTGTGACGCAGGCGAGCTTCTGAGGTTCTGATGGAGACCCTCCACTCCTTAACGCAAGGCCTGCTGGTTGCCCTGACCCCGCTGAACCTCCTGTACTGCTTCATCGGGGTCCTGTGGGGGACCCTCGTGGGCATTCTGCCCGGAATCGGCCCGCTCGGCGGAATTGCCGTCTTGCTTCCGATGACGTTCAAGATTCCGGCAACCTCGGCCATCATCATGCTGGCCGGGATCTTCTACGGGGCGATGTACGGCGGGTCTACAACGTCCATCCTCCTCAACATTCCGGGCGAAGCGGCCTCCATCGTCACCTGCATCGATGGCTACCAGATGGCTCGCAAGGGGAGGGCGGGACCCGCGCTGGTGGTGTCTGCCTTGGGGTCCTTCGTGGCCGGAACCATCAGCGTCATGGCCCTTATGCTGTTCGCACCTGCCCTCGCAAAGGCGATGCTGCGAATCGGGCCGGGGGAGGAGTTTTCCCTCATGCTCCTGGCCCTCGTGGTCCTCTCCTTTGTCAGCCAGTCTTCCGTCCTGAAGACGCTGCTCATGATCCTCCTCGGCCTCCTGATCGCCACCATAGGCATGGATCCGTTCACAGGGTACATGCGATATACCTTCGGGTACACCGGGTTTGCCGAGGGGCTCGGCTTCGTGCCGATGGCCATCGGTCTGTTCGGAGTGAGCGAGATCCTCATGAACTTCGAGCAGATTGCCAGCGTGCAAGCTATCAAGCCGACCCTCCGATCGCTCGTCCCCCGGTGGAAAGACTTGAAGGATTCCGCGGGCCCCGTGGCTCGAGGAACAATCATCGGACTTCTGTTTGGATTCGTCCCGGGAATCTCTCATGTGGTTTCCACGTTCATATCCTATGCGGTTGAGAAGAAGATCTCCAAGCACCCCGAGGAGTTCGGGACGGGGAGGATCGAAGGTGTGGCCGGTCCGGAAGCGGCCAATAACGCCACGACCGGGACCTCTCTGGTCCCTCTCCTCGTGCTGGGGATTCCCGCCATCCCCGCAACGGCCCTCCTGATGACCGCCCTGCTCATCCATGGGATCAACCCAGGGCCGCAATTGATCCAGGATCACCCCGACGTCTTCTGGGGACTCATTGCGAGCATGTACGTGGGAAACATCATGCTCGTCATCCTGAACCTGCCGCTGGTCGGCGTCTTCGTGAATCTCCTCCGCATCCGGTACGCCTATCTAGCCCCCGCGATCCTGGTGATCAGTATCTGCGGGGTCTACGGGGTCAATACCAGCCCCGTGGACATCGTATTGTTGGCTGTTTTTGGTGTGATCGGGTACCTGCTCCGCAAATTCGGGTTTGATCTGTCCCCTCTCGTCCTGTCGGTGGTGCTGGGGGACAGGATGGAAATGTCCTTCCGGCGCGCGCTGACCATTTCCGAAGGAAGCTTCTGGATCTTTGTGAAGAGCTCCTTCTCTCAGATCTTCGTTGCCGCTCTGGCCATTATCATCCTCCTTCAAGCCACAGCCTGGTACCTCGGCTTCCGTATTCGGTCTGACCAGGGGTCGAAGTAATCCTCTCTTCCTTTGGCGCCTTCTCTCGGGATCTTGCTCCCATCGTTGGAGAGGGCCCGGCTATGCCTTGTTCACGAGACGGGCTCATGGCATCTTCGCGCACACGAGCCCAGGCTGGCAAGGATCGAATCCCATGCGGGCAGAATAAGGGGGTGCGCGTTCACGACCCCCAAGCGACGGCTGCCGCGGTGCGGGAAACAGGCAGAAGGAAGCTGCTCCCGCACTGAGCGAAAATCTCCTTGACGCTGGGAATCCTGTTCTCTATGGTTCAAGCGAATCTCCGCTTTCGAGAACCCCCACCAGGTCCAGCAACAAGGGTGGGCACATGTACCCTGCTCGGATGTCAGAATGGCGCGCAGTCAATCTCAGCGGCTGCGTCCTGTGCGTCTTGGCGGGCGCTCTGGGTGGGCTCGTCGCAGCAGGATCCTTCCCTTGGCGCGATACCCTCTCTCTTACCTCATCCGTCGCGACCCCCCCGGCCAGCGGCATGCTCACTGCCCAACTGGACCTCCGCGTCTCCGGGCATCTCCTTCCGCTTCCTTCCCGCTCCTCGCCGGATCTTCGCCTGACCGTGAAGGCCAGTCGAGATTCTTTGAGGGCCATCAGCCCAGAGATGAACGGGGGAGACCCTCAAGGTGCCAGGTGGACGCTGGTGGCGTCCGCCATCCCCGGGCGGGGCGCGTGCTTGCGGGTGGCCTACAGACCTTGCCCTCTTCGAGGGACCGGGATGGCGTTCGCCCTCTTGTCCTAGGAGGCATTGGTGTCGGCCGACACGAAGGCGCCCTTCAGATACTGCCCGAGCTGCGGCGAGCGGGTCTACACCTATACCGTTTTGAAGGACGGGAAGATCGAGATCCGCTGTAGCCCGTGCGGTTTTCCGGTAATTCTTGAGCAGGGCCCTCCTGTTCCGCGCCTGGATTGCATTATGATTGCCGACGACGATCGGTTCGTCCTGTCTTTCTTGGCCGACCTCCTTATCGAACGGGGCCTCACGACTGATGTCATCCCCTCTGACAGCGGCGCCAAATTCCTGACCTTGGCCACCGACCGCTTGCGCCAAGAGCTTCCCATTCCGCTGGCCATCCTCGACATCATCATGGAGCCCATGGACGGGATCGTCACCGCCTTGGCCCTCCGAGCCGTAGAACAGGGCCTAAAGGTCACGCGGCCGACCCCCATCCTCTTCCTCTCTGGCGCTCGATACGACGAGGCCCTGAGCAGGTTCGTCGCCCGCTGCCAGCCGGCCCTTTACCTCAATAAAGCATCGGACGCGACCCCCGACAAGCTCGGACCAAGGCTGGAGAAGGTGATCGGGTACTTGTTAGGATACGGGAGGAGATGATCGCGTGAGGCAGAAATCGATCCTCTTCGTCGACGACGATCGGTTTTTCCGGGAGGCCGTCGGCGAGTTCCTGAAAGAGCAGGGATACCAAGTGCGGCTAGCGGCGGACGGGCTGGAAGCCCTGAGGGCGGTCCGGGATGAGCCGCCGGACTTCATCGTTCTCGACCTCGTCATGCCTAAGGTGGATGGAGGCCGGGTCTGCCGCTACCTCCGTGAGGATTCCCGTTTTCAGCACATCCCCATCGTCGTCTTCTCGGCCCTGGCGGCCAGGGATATTATGGGAATGCCAGAGGTGTCGGCTGATGCCTACGTGGCCAAGGGACCGCTTCCGATCATTACCAAGAACGTCCTGGCCGCTATCCAACATCTGGAGTTCTACGGGCGATCCGCTCCCCTCGAGGAGGCCGTCTTCGGCTACGAAGGTTTCCGCCCGAGGCGGCTGGTCAGCGAGCTGCTGAGCATGAAACGCCACGTGGACGTTCTGCTTCGGATTCTGAGTGAGGGGGTCCTCGAGGCCGATGAGGAAGATCGGATCTTCTACATGAATCCGTCGGCCTTGGCCATGGTGGACGCTGGCGAGCAGGCGCTGATCGGAGCGAGACTCTGGGAAGCCTTCGGACCGACCTACCGGGAAGAGGTGGAGAGGACAACGGAGAGGCTCCGTACCGACCCGAAGGCCGAGAGGCGGGAGCTGACCGTTGACCTGAAGGGACGACTACTCAAGGCGAGCTTCACGCCTCTCTGGGATGAAGAAGTCTACACCGGGCTCCTGATCTTTCTCGAGAACGTCGGGCATCCCGGAGGCCCTCAGGCAACCTGAAGTCAAAATCGTATCGCCAGACAGCAAACTATCACAGCCCAGCGTCGAACTTGGCGGGGCGACGATTCACATCGTCCTACGCGTGGTAGGGAGTGGCCCCAATTGCAGGTGGCTCGGGGTAGCGACGCCAGAAGCCGAAACGCCTGCAACGCCAGCGGGGCAAACCTCGCCCGCTGAGATCCCGCCCTCATTTCTCGCCATTGCCCCAGAGACGACCCGCCGGAAATCCCTCGCTTTTCCCCCTCGTTGCAGATTAGAATACGCGGCGCGTATCTTCGGGATTGCGGCCCAGGGAGGTTGGCGGTGATCCGCGTTCTCAAGTGGGTGGGGCTCCCAGTCGGCGGCATCGTCGTCCTGGCGGTGCTAGCGGCCCTCCTCCTTCCCTCTCTCGTGAACCTGGACCGGTACCGGGGCGCTCTGGCAAGCCGCGTAGGCAAGGCCCTTGGACGCGAGGTGACGCTGGGGTCCCTCCGGGTGGACCTCTGGGGCGGGATCGGGGCCGAGGCCCAGGGAATTCGGATCGCCCAAGCGCCCGGCTTCGGCCCGGAGCCGTTCCTGGCGGCGGATGCCCTGCGGGTCCGCGTCCAACTCTTGCCGCTCCTCCGAGGACAGGTGAAGGTGAGCACGGCGGTCCTGGAGCGGCCGCGCATCCGCCTGATGCATACCCGGGACGGCCGGTGGAGCGTGGACGACCTGATGAAGGCGCACGAGGCTCCCCCGCCGCCGAAGCCGTCCCCAGAGATCGCCCCCCCCGGCAAGGCGCCCCTGCTAGGCGGCCTCCTGCTCAACCAGGTCGCGGTCAAGAACGGGGAGATCATCCTGCTGGATCAGGCACGCTCCCCCGGTCTCACGCTGACACTGACCGACCTCGATCTCACCATCCGGCAGGCGAACGTCTCCGATCCGCTGGAGGTCCAATCCCGGGCCCGCATCGGAGGAGTCGGCACGGGCCGCATCGAATCGGCCGGCCGAATCTCTCTCGCCGATCCGGATACCCCCGCCCTGGATGTGACCGTGAGGCTTCGGGACGTGGAGATGGGCCCCTGGCAGGCACTCTTCCTCGGCGGCGGCGGGACGAAGCTTTCCGGACCCCTCTCGGCAGAGGTCAAGGTGACCGGCCCTATCCCCCGCGCGGGCTTCACCGGAAGCCTGAATCTGAAACCCGTGGTGATCCAGGTCGGAGAGGTGTTCCGGAAGGCGGCTGGGGAAGAGGCCGGCCTCAGTTTCGAGGGACGGCGCGAGGACCAGGGAGTGAACCTGCCGAAGCTGACCGTCACCCTGAAGGATGTGAAGGTGGACGGCAGCCTGCGGATTCCGGACCTGGGCGCGCCCCGGATCGCATTCACGGCGACGTCGGCCAAGGTGGACCTGGATCGCCTCCTGACAAAGCCCGCGGGCAAGAGCGCGTGGATGGCCCCCGCCGCGGCGCATGC
>CAZXXV010000090.1:1552-11082 GCA_964644725.1 uncultured bacterium | reverse complement strand
GCCGCACGGTTCAGCGTCGACGAGAAGTTCCGGGGCGAGGCGTACAAGGAGATGACGAAGCTGCTTCTGGAGAACTTCCCGTGGATCCCGATCCTCCAGCCGATCGAGTCCTACGGCCTCCAGAAGTACCTCGACTGGAAGCCGTACCCGAATCAGACGCTCGAGATCCGGCGCTTCAACATGAAATTCATCCGGTCCTAGGGTCGGTATTCACCTGGATCGCGGTGGACTGCCCTGCCCCAGGGTACGCGGGGCAGGGCAGCCCCATCTCGGTCCTGATAGCAAGGGCAACAGAAAAGAGGGGGCCTCTCGGAGCGGCGTATGCGCGGCATCGGACCCTTTGTGGCCTATCGCCTGGCGCGGATGCTCGTCGCCCTGTGGAGCGTCGTGACGGTAGTCTTCATCGTCATGCGCCTGTCGGGCGACCCGGTCCCGCTCCTGCTTCCTCCCGATGCCCCGATCGCCGAGATCCACCGCGTCCGAGCCGAGATGGGTCTGGACCGACCCATCTTCGTCCAATATGGCGTTTTTCTCCGGCAGGCGATCCGCGGCGACTTCGGCCGCTCGATCCACTTCCGGGTCTCGGCCATGACAGTCGTTTGGGAACGTGTCCCGGCCACGACCCAACTCGCCCTGGCGTCATTTCTCTGCGCCGTGGTGATCGCCATCCCCGCCGGAATCCTCTCGGCAGTCAAGCGGGGTTCCGCCTACGATAACGCCGTCATGGGTGTCGCGCTCGTCGGACAGGCCGCGCCGACCTTCTACATTGGCATCATGCTGATCCTGATCTTCTCGCTTCGGCTGGGCTACTTCCCCACCTCGGGACGGGGGGAGTGGCGACACGTGGTCCTGCCGGCCATTACCCTGGGTGCCTTCGCCATGGCCAGCATCGCCCGGATCACGCGCTCCGCCGTCCTGGAGATCCTGCGTGCGGACTTCATCCGAACCGCCCGAGCCAAGGGGCTCCCCGAATTCTGGACCATCGCCAAGCACACCATGAAGAATGCCGCGATCCCCATCGTGACCATCGTCGGGCTGCAGTTCGGGAACCTCCTGGGTGGTGCGGTGGTGACGGAGACGATCTTTTCGTGGCCGGGGATCGGCCGCCTGGCCATCCAGTCTATCTATAACCGGGATTACCCGATCGTCCAGGCGTGCGTCTTCCTTACCGCCGCGATGTTCGTCGTACTGAACTTCCTCGTTGACGTTGCCTATGGAATCCTCGACCCCCGGATCCGGCATCAGTAGTCGGGACGCCGTTCTGCTCGGCTCCCAAGGAACCGGTACACCCGCTGCCCCTGAGGTGCCACGCCGCAGGTGGAAGGTTCCCCTGTATGTGTGGCTGTCGGCTGGCTTCATGCTCCTCACCATTCTGGCTGCCATCTTCGCGCCGGTCATCAGCCCCTACGATCCGATCCAGCAGTCCCTCCGTCAGCGCCTGACCGGCCCGAGTTGGTCCTCGGAAGACGGAAAGCGCCCGTACCTGCTCGGCACCGACCACGTCGGCCGCGACGTCTTGAGCCGGACCATCTACGGCTCTCGCGTGTCCCTGATCGTGGGCTGCGCTGCAGTCATCATCGGCGTTCTCACCGGGGGAAGCCTGGGCCTCCTCTCCGGCTATGCAGGGGGCGTCTTGGATGAGGTGATCATGCTCGCCGCGGATGCGCAGCTTGCCTTTCCTTTCATCCTGCTGGCCATCGGGATCATCGCCGTCCTGGGACCCAGCTTCACCAACCTGATCATCGTTGTTGGGATCAGCGGGTGGGTGACCTACGCTCGGATCATCCGCGCCCAGGTCTTGAGCCTTAAGGAGCGGGAATTCATCCTCGCGATCCGTGGGCTCGGTGGCTCGACTTGGCGCATCATCGTCACGCACATCCTCCCCAACACCTTTTCATCCTTCCTTGTCGTTGCCACGCTGGAGCTGGCCCGGACGATCATCCTCGAATCCACGCTGAGCTTCCTCGGCCTTGGGATCCAGCCGCCGACGCCAAGCTGGGGCGGGATGATGAGCGAGGGGCGTGAGTACCTCGACACCGCCTGGTGGATCTCCGCGTTCCCGGGGCTTGTCCTTATGCTCACTGCCCTGGTCGTCAGCCGGGTGGGTGACTGGCTCCGCGATGTCCTGGATCCGACCCTCCGCGGGGCGTAGGCAGGAAGGCTACCGCAGGATTGCTGATCGCAGAGGACTCCGTCCAGGCCAAGCCTCGCCTCCAATCGGGGTTGACTTCACTCCGGAAATCACGTAGGCTGACTTGAAATGAGGCATTCATACAGCCGAAGGGGCTAGGGAGGTTCTCATGGCCGAGGTGGCAACGCGGAAGCAGCCCGTCAAGGACGATCGGAAGGAGCGGGACAAGGCGCTCGATCTGGCCATCTCCCAGATCGAGAAGCAGTATGGCAAGGGCGCCATCATGCGGATGGGGATCTCCGGCGCGCTGCTGCCGGTCTCGACCATCCCCACCGGCTCCCTGGAGCTGGATTTCGCCCTAGGCGTGGGTGGCGTCCCCCGCGGCCGCGTCGTCGAGATCTTCGGCCCCGAAGCCAGCGGCAAGACGACGCTGGCCCTCCACATCATCGCCGAGGCGCAGAAGCTAGGCGGCGCCGCGGCCTTCGTGGACGCCGAGCATGCCCTGGATGCCAACTATGCCAAACTCCTGGGGGTCAACATCGACGACCTCTTGCTCTCCCAGCCGGACACGGGGGAGCAGGGACTGGAGATCACTGAAGTCCTGGTGCGGAGCGGCGCCGTTGACGTGGTGGTGATCGATTCCGTGGCGGCCCTGGTGCCGCGGGCGGAGATCGAGGGGGAGATGGGAGATTCGCTGCCGGGTCTGCAGGCCCGCCTCATGTCGCAGGCCCTCCGCAAGCTCACCGCGGCCATTAGCAAGTCGCGGACCTGCGTCGTCTTCATCAACCAACTGCGTGAGAAGATCGGGGTCATGTTCGGCAATCCCGAGACCACCACGGGCGGCCGGGCCCTCAAGTTCTACGCCTCGGTGCGCCTGGACATCCGCCGGATCTCGGCGATCAAGGACGGCGAAGAGAATATCGGCAGCCGGGTGAAGGTCAAGGTGGTGAAGAACAAGGTCGCCCCGCCGTTCCGCGAAGCGGAGTTTGACATCATCTACGGGGAGGGGATCTCGCGCCTGGGGAGCCTCCTGGATTTGGGCGCGACCCAAGGGGTGGTGGAGAAGAGCGGGGCGTGGTACGCCTTCGGCGGCGAGCGGATCGGCCAGGGACGCGAGAACGCCAAGCGATTCCTCCAGGAGAACCCGGCCGTGGCCGACGAGATTGAGGTCAAGCTGCGGGCGGCCCTGGGCATGGTCGCTCCCGCTGAAACGGAGGTGTGAGGTTCTATGGAACTGCCTGATCTGCTCAAGATAGCGGTGGAGCGGAAGGCCTCCGACCTTCACCTCAAGGTGGGGAGCCCACCGGTTCTGCGCATCGACGACAAGCTGGTCCCCCTGGTGGAGATGCCGCGTCTCGGCCAGGACGCGGTCGTGAGCATGGCCGCCAGCGTGATGAATGCCAAGCAGCGGGAGAAGTTCAAGGAACGCTGTGAGATCGACCTGGCCTACGGCGTCCCGGGCCTGGGCCGCTTCCGGGCCAACGTGTTCCAGCAGCGGGGCACGGTAGGGCTCGTCCTGCGCGTCATCCCCATCAAGATCCAGTCGATCAGCGAATTGAACCTGCCCCCGGTCCTGGAGAAGATCGCCCTGGAGCCCCGGGGCCTGGTACTGGTCACGGGGACGACGGGCTCGGGCAAGTCCTCGACCCTGGCGGCCATGATCGACTACATCAACGCCAACCGCTCGGGGCATATCCTCACCATCGAGGACCCCATCGAGTTCCTGCACCGGGACAAGAAGTGCCTGGTCAACCAGCGAGAGGTCGGGATGGATACCCCCTCGTTCAGCGAGGCCTTGCGGAGCGCCCTGCGCCAGGATCCCGACATCATCCTGGTGGGCGAGATGCGGGACTATGAGACGATCTCCACCGCCCTCTTGGCGGCCGAGACGGGTCACCTGGTCATGAGCACGCTCCACACCCTGGACGCCACCGAGACGATCAACCGGGTCATCTCCGTCTTCCCGCCCTATCAACAGAAGCAGATCCGGCTCCAGCTCGCGGCGGTCCTCAAGGGGATCATCGCCCAGCGGCTGATCCCGCGGGCCGACGGCAAGGGTCGCGTGCCGGCCGTGGAGGTGTGCATCGCCACGGGCACGGTGCGGGAGTGTATCGTGGATCCGGACAAGACCCGGAAGCTGAACGACGCGATCGGTGCCAGCGTCAGCCAGTACGGAATGCAGACGTTCGACCAGTCGCTGATGTCGCTGTACACACGCGGCCTGATCACCTATGAGGAGGCGCTGCACTGGTGCAGCAACCCCGACGACTTTGCCCTGCGGGTGCGCGGCGTCACGTCCACCGCCGATACCACGTGGCAGGGGATGCAGGAGGAGGTGCCCAAGACGATCCCGGGGATGACGCGACTCTGACTGAATGTGGAGTGGCGAACACCCAGAGGGTGCCCGAATGCGGAATGAATAGGCGTGTCAGGATTGGGAAGTGTTGAGCGGGAGGGAAGCGGAATCTGGTGAGACGTGGACAGGGCGGCAGGGAGGGCACGGCGGCGGAGCGGCCGGACCCGTGGGAGGTTGCGGTCAAACTGCTGGCCATGCACGCCCTGACCACGCAAGAGCTGCGGCAGCGCCTGGCCCGGCGGGGCTATGCCCCGGATCAAGTCCAGGCGGTGATTGTCAGGCTCACCGCCTCCCGTTACCTCGATGACGCGGAATACGCCAGGGCCTGGGCGCGTACCCGGGCCCATCGTCGTTCCCTGGGGCCGGCTCGCCTGACGCGAGAGCTCCACGCCAAAGGCATCGGCGAAGGCGAGATCTCCAGCGCGCTGCGCGAGGCCTTCGCCGAGCGGGACGCCAGAGAATCCGCCGAGGCCGCGGCGGTCCGGAGGCTCCAAGGACTCCGAGCGTTGGCCCCGGAGGTCGCCCGACGCCGGCTAGCCGCGTACCTCACCCGGCGGGGGTTCGCCGTCGAGATCGTCCTGGCGCTGTGCCGCAAGCACTTCCCCAGCGTGGAAGAACCAGAGGACCAGTAAGCGAAACGGCCAGGTGTATCCTGGCGGGGAATCACCGCGCGAAGCCGGGACCCGGCGCACCGCACGGGTTGCCCGGCGATGTGCGCTGGGTGCCCCCGGGTTTACCCGGGGGGCCGAATGATGTGGATACCAAGATGGCCATGAGGCCCAAGTCAGGCAACGAGATCCGCAGCGGGTTCGTGAGCTATTTTACCCAGCGCGGCCACACCCACGTCCTCAGCTCCCCGCTGGTGCCCAAGGCCGACCCGACGCTGCTCTTCACCAATGCGGGCATGGTCCAGTTCAAGGACGTCTTCACGGGGAAGGAGAAGCGACCCTACGTCCGGGCGGTGACCGTGCAGAAATGCGTTCGGGCCGGCGGCAAGCACAACGACCTGGAGAACGTCGGCCGTACTGCCCGCCACCACACCTTCTTCGAAATGCTGGGGAACTTCTCCTTCGGCGACTATTTCAAGGAACGGGCTGTTGAGTACGGATGGGAATTCCTGACGACATCCCTCGGGCTGCCGGCCGACAGGCTCTGGGTGACGATCCACGAGGGGGATGCCGCCATGGGCATCGGCCCGGACGAGGAGGCCTGGTCCCTCTGGCGGCGCTACGTCCCCGATGCCCGGATCGTGGAGTGTTCCACCAAGGACAACTTCTGGGCCATGGGTGACACGGGTCCCTGCGGACCGTGCTCGGAGATCGTCTACGACCAGGGGCCAGGGCTGGGTTGCGGCAAGCCGACCTGCGCCGTGGGATGCGACTGCGACCGGTACCTGGAACTATGGAACCTGGTCTTCATGCAGTTCGAGCGGAGCGCCGATGGCGCCTTGGCGCCACTGCCCCGACCGAGCATCGACACCGGTGCCGGCCTGGAGCGCATCGCCGCCATCCTGCAGGGCGTGGCGAGCAATTTCGACACCGACCTCCTGCGGCCCATCGTCGCCACGGTGGAGGAGCTGACGGGCAAGCGCTACGGCGCCAGCCACGCCGTCGATGTCTCCATGCGGGTGATCGCCGATCATGCCCGGGCCACGGCCTTCCTGGTGACGGATGGGGTCCTTCCCAGCAACGAGGGACGCGGCTACGTCCTGCGGCGCATCCTGCGCCGCGGCTTGCGCCACGGGCGCCTCCTCGGCCTGGAGGAGCCCTTCATGGCCACGGTGACGGGGCGGGTCGTGGACCTCATGCAGGCGGCCTACCCCGAGCTTGCCGAGAGTCGCGACTACGTGGCGCGCGTCACGCAGAACGAGGAAGAGCGATTCGGTCACACCCTGCGGGTGGGCCTGAAGCTGGTCGAATCCCTCGTGGGAGAGCTCAAGGCCAAGGGCGCTGCGGCAATCCCCGGCGTGGAGATCTTCCGCCTCTACGACACGTATGGTTTCCCTCTGGACCTGCTGCGGGACATTGCGGCGGAGCAGGGTCTCGAACTGGACGAGGCAGGGTTCGAGCGTGAGATGGCCGATCAGCGGGCCAGGGCTCGCGAGTCGTGGGTCGGCTCCGGGGAGGTGGAAGTTCCCGCGAGCCTCAAGGATCTCACGGCGGCCATGGCCCCGGTCGAGCCGCTCTGGCACCAGATGCTCCAGGCTGAAGGGGTCGTGCAGGCACTCCTCAATGGGGATGGCCAGGTCGTCCCGGTCCTGAGGGAGGGGGAGTCGGGTGAGGTGGTCCTCAACCGGACGCCGTTCTACCCCGAGGCGGGCGGGCAGATCGGCGATGTGGGAACGCTGACAGCGGACGGGACCGCGGTGGAGGTGCTGGATACCCGAAGGCCCATTCCCAGCCTGGTGCTGCACCGGGTGCGGGTGAAGCGGGGAAGCCTGATTAAAGGACAGACGGTGCATGCCGTGGTGGATGCGGCGCGCCGGAAGGTGACGGCCAAGAACCATACGGCCACGCACCTGCTGCACGCTGCGCTCCGGCAGGTCCTGGGGGATCATGTGAAGCAGGCCGGTTCGCTGGTGGCGCCCGATCGCCTGCGCTTCGACTTCAGCCACTTCAGCCCCCTGACCGACCGGGAGATGGATCGCATCGAGGAGCTGGTCAACGAGCAGGTGTGGGAGAACCGGATCCTGCAGATCGAGGTCATGGACCTGGACCGGGCACTGGCGTCCGGCGCCATGGCCCTCTTCGGCGAGAAGTACGGCGAGCGCGTCCGGGTCGTGACGGTGCCTGAGTTCAGCGTCGAGCTGTGCGGCGGGACGCACGTCACGGCGACGGGTGAGATCGGCCTGTTCAAGCTCGTGAGCCAGGGGGGCGTCGCTGCGGGCGTCCGTCGTGTCGAGGCCTTCACTGGCCCGGGTGCCTTCCGCCACGTCAAGCACGAGGAGCAGGTCCTGGCCGAGGCAGCCGAACGGATCAAGGCACGCCCGCTGGAGCTGTCGGAAAAGGTGGAGAAACTGGCCGGCAGCGCCCGCGAGCTGGAGCGCGAGATCCAGCGCCTGCAGGGTCGCCTGGCGGCGGGGGCGCTGGAAGGCCTGCTCCGGCAAGCCGTCGAGGTGGACGGGGTTCGCGTGGTAGCGTCGCTCGTGGACCTCCGGGATCCCAAGGGGATGCGGGAGCTGGGCGATCGCCTGCGGGGTGAGCTGGGGAGCGGGGTGGTGGTGCTGGCGAGCCAGGCAGGAGAGCGCGTCACGTGGGTCACGATGGTGACGAAGGACCTGACGGCCAGGCTTCACGCGGGCCATCTCGCCCGGGACCTGGCGAGACTGACCGGCGGGGGTGGGGGCGGACGGCCCGATGTGGCCGAGGCAGGCGGGAAGGATCCTTCCCGGATTCCAGAGGCACTCGCCAAGCTGCCCGATCTGGTCCGCGATCAGCTCGCCAAGCAAGGGTAGCGCACGAGCATGCCGGCAGGGCTCGGGGATGCGCCGGTCGGGCCGGGGAGGAAAGGGTCACGTTTTTCTTGAATCCCTGCGGAGCCGGGTGCTATAAATGACAAATTTGCCTGCGGCGCAGAGCCTTCGGGTGCCGATCGAGCGGGACGGATTCGTGTTCATCCTGCCCACGCTCGGGGTGAGCGGCCTGCTGTACGCGCTGCGCTTCCCCTGGTGGGCCACCGGGGTCCTGCTGCTGGCGGCGTTCCTGGCGTACTTCTTCCGCGACCCCGAGCGGGCGATTCCCCAGGGGGAGCGGTTGATCCTGGCCCCGGCGGATGGGCGGATCGTCGCCATCAAGCCCCTCGCGGACTGGAAGGGACCGTTCGGCGAGTCGCTCACCCGCGTGAGCATCTTCCTCTCGGTCTTTGATGTTCACGTCAACCGGGCGCCCCTTACGTCGGTGGTGAACGCGGTCACGCATTCGCCGGGGAGATTCGTGGCGGCCTGGGGCGAGGCCGCGTCGGCCGAGAACGAGCAGACCCTGATCCACTTCGCCTCCCCCGACGGGGATGTCTGGGTCAAGCAGATCGCCGGCCTCCTGGCGCGTCGGATCGTGTGTCGGGTGCGCCCGGGCGTCAAGGTCGCCGCGGGCGACCGTATTGGGCTGATCCGGTTCGGGTCGCGGGTGGATTGTATCCTTCCCGCCACCGCCGAGTTGAAGGTCCGTCGCGGGCAGGCGGTCAAGGGGGGGAGCACCATCCTCGGGGTCATCCCATGAAGGCAGGGCGGGTGGGCATGCGGCGGCGGATGCGGCGGGGGGTGTACCTGCTTCCCAGCATCCTGACGCTGGGGAACCTCTCCTGTGGCTTCTATGCCCTGGTGGCGGTGTACAACGACGAGTACGTGGCGGCCGCCGTGGCCATCCTCCTGGCGCTGGTCTTCGACTACCTGGATGGTGGGGTGGCCCGGATGACCGGCGCCACCAGCGATCTCGGCGTTGAGCTGGATTCGCTGGCCGACCTCGTCTCATTCGGGGTGGCCCCCGGACTCTTGGCCTACGTCTTTGCCCTGAAGCCCTTCGGCTGGATCGGCGGCTTGGCAGCCTTCGCCTTCGCGGCCTGCGGCGCATTCCGGCTGGCCCGCTTCAACGTCCAGACGCGCACCCTGGACAAGCGCTTCTTCGTCGGCTTGCCCATTCCGGCTGCGGCCGCGGTGGTGGCCGCGTTCGTGCTGTTCATGAAGGAGTCCTCGGCGGTAGTCGTGTTCGGGCGGGTACTGGTTCCGCCGGGAGCGACGGCCGCCGGCGTCTTGCTGGGGATGTACGGGCTGGGGTTCCTGATGGTGAGCAAGATCCGCTACCGCAGCCTGAAGGGACTGGAGATGCGGAGGCGGCGACCCTTCACCATCATGACGACGCTGCTCCTGGTGTTCGTGGTCGTGGCGTCGCATCCCATCCTGTTCCTGTTCCTGTTCTTTTCCCTGTATGCGGTGTCCGGCATCGTGCGTGCGTTGCCGGTCTGGCAGAAACGACACCCCGTGGACACTACCGAGCAACCGGCGCCCGGGAAGTAACCGGGCGGGGTTGGCTGGAGGAATCGCATCATGGG
>CAZXXV010000090.1:0-1452 GCA_964644725.1 uncultured bacterium | reverse complement strand
GCGAAGGATGTGGACATCGACCGCGCCTGGGAGGCGCTGAAGCACGCCGACCGCCCGCGCATCCACACCTTCATCGCCACCTCCGAGGTCCACATCAAGTACAAGCTGAAGTCCACCCAGGAGGAGGTCCTGGAGGCCGCCGTGGCGTCCGTGAAGCGAGCCAAGCGCTACACCGAGGACGTGGAGTTCTCGGCCGAGGACGCCCACCGGACCGACCAGGACTTCCTGTGCAAGGTGGTGGAGGCGGCCATCAAGGCCGGGGCCACGACCATCAATATCCCGGACACGGTGGGCTACGGCATCCCCTGGGAGTTCGGCCAGCGCATCCGCGACCTCATGAACCGGGTGCGGGGCATCGACCGAGTCGTGGTGAGCGCCCACTGCCACAACGACCTGGGGCTGGCGGTGGCCAACTCCCTGGAGGCCGTCCGCGCCGGGGCGCGGCAGGTGGAGTGCACCATCAACGGGATCGGCGAGCGGGCGGGGAACGCCTCGCTCGAGGAGATCGTGATGAGCCTCCGGACCCGCAAGAACTTCCTGGGGTACGAGGTCGGCATCCGGACGGAGGAGATCTACCGGACGTCCAAGCTGCTCCAGTCCATCACCGGGATCAGCGTGCAGCCTAACAAGGCCATCGTGGGCGCCAACGCCTTCGCCCACGAGGCGGGCATCCACCAGCACGGCGTCCTGCAGAAGCCGCTGACGTACGAGATCATGACGCCGGAGTCGGTGGGCGTCCCCAAGAGCAAGCTGGTTTTGGGCAAGCACTCGGGCCGCCACGCCTTCAAGAAGCGGCTGGAGGAGCTGGGCGTCGAGCTCAACGACGATGACATGAACAAGGCCTTCGTCCGGTTCAAGGCCCTCTGCGACCGGAAGAAGGAAGTCTTCGACGAGGATCTCCTTACCCTGGTGGAAGAGGAGGTCATGGCGCCGGCCGAGACCTACACCCTGGAGCACCTCCAGTTCACCAGCGGTACCAACATTGTGCCCACGGCCACGGTCCGGCTCAAGATGCACGACGAGGTCTACCAGGAGTCGGGCTGGGGCGACGGGCCGGTGGACGCGGCTTACAAGGCCATTGACCTGATCACCAAGATCCCCGGGAAGCTGCTGGAGTACAACCTCCGGGCCGTGACCGGAGGGAAGGACGCCATAGGCGAGGTTACGGTCGCCGTGGAGATGGACGGCCAGCGGGTTGTCGGCCGCGGCAGTTCCACGGACGTCATCGAGGCCAGCGTGCGGGCCTATCTGCACGCCATCAACAAGGTGGTGGCGGCCGGCGGAAAGAAGAGGGTCAGCGAACTGGAGAGGGAACGGCGGGCAATCTAAGCCGGAGGAATGACCAAATCCCAATGACCAATGACCAAACGGAGTTCCGCTTCCAGTGGCGGCGAGGGACATTGCGGACCAGGATCGCGGCCCCATTGGGATTTGGGAATTGGTCATTGGTCA
>CAZXXV010000089.1:2747-11197 GCA_964644725.1 uncultured bacterium | reverse complement strand
TATTTTCCCGCCCGCCCGGTTCGCCGCGGGAAGAGGCGGCCGCAGGGAGCCAGTCGAGAAATATCTCGAGCCCCGTGGCATCATTGGACCCGCAGGCGCGGGTCGAGGGTGTCGCGGAGGCCGTCCCCCAGGAGGTTCAGGCTCAGCCCCGCCAGGGTGAGGGCGGCGCCCGGGAAGAAGCTCACCCAGTAGGCTTCGCGGATGGTGTTCTTGCCGCTGGCGATCGCGTTTCCCCACGATGGCACGTAGGGGGGCACGCCCACGCCGAGGAAACCTAGAATCGCCTCGGCCAGGACGGCGTAGGCGAATATGAACGTTCCCTGGACGAGCAGTGGACCCATGCAGTTGGGAAGGATATGCCGGTAAGTCATGGAGAGATCCCGACGTCCGAGCGCGCGTGCCGCCTGTACGTAATCTAGCTCTCGAAGGCTCAGGACGGTGCTGCGGATCAGCATGGCGGTCCGCGGCATGTAGACGATCGACAACGCGACAATCACGTTCCAGACGCCGGGCCCGCGGGCGGCCATCAGCGCGATGGCCAGCAGGATCGCGGGAAAGGCCATCAACCCGTCCATGAAACGCATGATCACCGGGTCGAGGCGACGGGAGTACCCGGCGGCCAGGCCGATCACGATCCCACCCAAAGAAGTAAGTACCATGGTCACGCCCCCGACGAGGAGGGAGACCCGGCTGCCGTGCAGGACCAGGCTGTAGACATCCCGTCCAAATTCGTCGGTCCCGAGATAGTTCTGGAAGCTCGGCGGCTTCAGCCGGATTGCGGGAAAGAGGCGCGTCGGCTTGTGCGTCGAGAGCGCATCGGCGAACACCGCCACCAAGACCAGAACGAGGAAGATCAGCGACCCGAAGACAACATTGGGGTTCCGAAAGACTCGGCGTACCCACCCCGGGGGGCTGGTCCGTATGGCCGGTGTCGTGATGTCCGGTGTCCCGTGTGCGGGATTCTCGCGACTCGTCTCAGTCATACCGGATCCGCGGGTCAATGAACGCATAGATCACGTCCACCGCCAGGTTGATCAACACGTACGAGGCAGCCGTCACCAGGACCACACCTTGCACCACGGGGTAGTCGCGGCGCAGGATGGCCGAGATGATGAGGCGTCCGAGCCCCGGGATATTGAAAACGATCTCGGTCACCACGGCCCCGCCGATGAGGATCGCCATGGTGATCCCGATGACCGTCGTCACTGGGACCAGGGCGTTGCGGAACGCATGCACGTACACGACCACCCGTTGGGAGAGGCCCTTGGCACGCGCCGTCCGGATGTAGTCCTGCGCCAGGACCTCCAGCATGCAAGACCGCGCGATGCGGGCGATGAGCGCCGACTGGTTGAATCCCAGGGAGACGGCCGGCAGGACCATGTGCCGGAGGGTGCCCAGGGGATCGACGAACAGTGAGGTGTACCCCGCGGCGGGCAGCCAGCCGAGCCGGACGGCGAACAGGTAGATGAAGTTCAGGCTGAGCCAGAAGCCCGGGATGCAGACGCCCATCAGCGCGCCCGTCATCAGCGTCCGGTCCCACCATGAGCCGCGGTAGGCGCCCGCGAGGACGCCGGATGGCACGCCGATCACCACGGCGACGAGGAGGGCGGCGAACGTCAGCACCAGGGTCGGCTCGGCCCGTTCCCGGAGCGCGGTCGTCACCGGGCGATCGAGAAAGTAGGACTGGCCCAGATCTCCACGAACCACGCGCAGGTAGAACTTGAGGAGCTGTTCGTGGAGTGGACGATCCAGGCCCATGGCGCGACGGGTGGCCTCGATCTGGACCTCGGTGGCGTCGGGGCCGAGCATGACGCTGACCGGGTCACCGGGAATCAGGTGGATGAGGAGGAAGACGATGGTGACGACCACCGCCATCACGGGGATTAGTGCCAGCAGCCGATGACAGAAATATCTGGCCACGGGAGAACGGCGGGAGCCATCACGCACTCCTGCAGGATGGCTCCCGCCGGAATCTGGGTGTCTGGAGCCAGTAAGAGGTTACTTGTCCAGCCACGCGTTGAAGAGGCGGATCCGCTCGGTCGTGGGGTTGAAGTCCTTCACGGTGGCCCGGATCGCCCGCAACCCGAACAGATCCCCATAGCGGATGACCGGAACCTTCTCGTAGAACAGCCTGGTTTGCTTTTCCCAGAGGGCATAGCGCTTCTTCGGGTCGGTCTCTTTTCCCAGCTCGGTCTGGATGCTCTGGACCTCTTCGTCACAGTTCCAGCCCGGCCACCCGCAGCTAAAGATGTCGTGGTGCGTCGGATCGTACATCGCGCTCATGCCGATCCCCGTGGTGAAGGCGTCGTACTCCTTCGGGTTGTTCCGCCGCTGCACCAGCGTGGACCAGTCCAGAACCTGGAGGTCGATGTTGAACCCGACGTCCTCAAGCTGCTGTTTCGTCAGCAGGGCGAAGTCGTACATCCACTTGTATTCCTGGGTCGTTATGAAGCGGATAGGCTGACCCTTGTACCCGGCCTCCTGCAGCAGGCGCTTCGCCTTCTCCTTGTTGTGCTCGTTCCAGGGGAGGCCGGGGATCTTCGTGTGCCACTCGGCCAGTTCGGCGAAGATGAGGCTGCTGTCCATGCGGTAGAAGTCGGACCGGCCGCCGGCCACGGCCTTCATGATCGGCTCGATGTCGATGGCGGCCTGCCAGGCCTGGCGGATCTTCTGATTGGTTCCAATCCCTTCCTTTTTGTTGAAGACCGCCACGAGCCAGAAATACGGCTTGGCCACAAGCGGACGGACGTTGGGATTCCTCTTCAGCCGGTCGTAGGCATCGAGGTTCAGGTCTTCGGCGAGTTCGAGTTCACCCGTTTCGACCTGGGCCACCCGGGTGGCCACGTCCGGGACCGGGATCCAGCGGATCTCGTCCACGTAGGCAATCTTGGCCCCGCCGTAGCCGCTCGGCTTCTCGGCCCGTGACTTATAATCGTCGAAGCGAACCATCCGGATGTACTGGTCCGGCTTCCACTCGGCCAGCTTGAAGGGCCCGGTGCCGATGTACTCGGTGATCTTGTTCTCGGCCGGGAACTTCTCCGCGATCTCCTTCGGGTAGATGGCCGCGAAGTTGCCCGGGACCGCCAGCGAGATGACGACGACCGCCGACTTCTCCTTCAACCGCATCTCGACGGTGTACTTGTCCACGGCCCTGAGGTCCGCCAGCGAGGCGAACAGGGACTTCGCGCGGATTGATCGCTGGCCCCAGCGGTTCAGGGACGGGACCACGTCCTCGGAGGTCATCTCTTTGCCGTTGTGGAACTTGATCCCCTGACGGAGCTTGAACGTGTAGGTGAGGCCGTCCCGAGAGACCGTCGGCATGCTCTCGGCAAGCATGGGAACGGGCCGGTAGACCTCGTCCAGGGTGTAGAGGCCCTCGTAGATGTGATTCGTCAGCACCTCGGTGATGACGGCCGTCGTCCAGTGGGCATCGAGGGCCGGTGGCTCTCCCAGCATGCCGACCCGGATGACACCGCCTTTCTTGGGTGTCTGAGCGAGCCCAGGAGCCGCGAGGGCGACCATGACTACCACGAGCGCAGCGACCATTCGTAAGCAGAATCTCCGGCTCATGTTCCACCTCCTGTGTCTGTTGGCGACAGGCGACGATCGTGGCCTGACAAAACGAAAGGGCTCAACGCGGTGACCCTCGCATCGGCGCGCCCTGGGAACCACGCCAGGACGAGGACCATCGCGAGGGCGACCTCTTCCACCGTCCGTGTCTTTCGCCGCCCCATCGACAGATATCAATCCACGACCGACAGGTCGATTGTGCAGCCACGTCCGCGAGGATCATAAGAGGTATCGGCAGGGGACAGGAGGCGCAGCGCCCCGCCCGATCACCCAGAGTCCTTCCAGACCCTTGGGGGCACCCATTCATGCCCGTATTGAATCCTTTTTCCATTCCCCGAGTCAAGGGGAAAAAACCTCAGGATCGTACTGCCATCACTTCCGGTTTCCCGCACCACCTGAATGGGAGGAACCTGAGCGGCACGGAGAAGGATGGGGCCAGGGGGCTGGAGATGGGGGACACGGGGCGGACCCGGCAGGATCACACCGTTTCGCGAGGCCGCGGCGGACGGCTACACTGCGATGGATTCCGGGGGGCTGTTGGTCTGTGCGGGGCAGTGGGCTGGGGTCAGGCGGTTCCTTTGCAATCCCCCGGGCCATGACGTGGTGGAGGACGCCGGGGGCGTCGAGGCGTGGGCCAGAGGCATGGCGGGAGGCGACGTCCAAGGCTCGATGCTGTCAAGCAATATCCGCGATAACCGCGCTACGTCCCCTATCCGTATGGATGGCGATGATCGCCCCGGGGACGGCTTCGGTGTTCTTCAGTCTGGATTGAAAGGAAGCTCTTCATATCGTTCGGGATAGACGGATTCGAATTCCGCGAAGTGCTTCGACACGCATTGGGAGAGGGGGTCCCCTTGTGATTGCGCGGTCGATACACCCCCTTGACCATCCCGCCCCCGCGATGGGGACGGGAGATCCAAAGAGAGCGCCATCCCAGCCCTGCTATCACTGTGTGCCGAGACCCCCACATCTGAGCGACGTCCAGGATCGAGGATACCATTTCCGGAGGGGGTCACACGAAATCGGCTGGCGGAGGGAAGATTCGGTGGTCCGGAAGTCGGCAGGAGCCGGTGCTGTACGAGCGCGAAACTTTACGCCTGACCTCCAAAGGCTATCTGGCGGTCGATGAGATCTTACACAGGCTCTTCTCCTAGAGGGCCAGCCCTCTGATTGTCGCGCCAGCTGTGGCCAGCCCGGTGCCTCGGCTTGATCTGAAAATGAGAATCTCAAAATCCAGTTCCTGGCACTACACTTGATCGCCCTCCCGCTGCAAGAAGCGTCGCCCTCCTCCCGAATCACCTTGCCTCTGCAATGTGCCAAGATCCAGTGCCTGGCATCAATTCTTGTGTTGGGCGGGTGAAAATAGGTCAGGCTGACGGCAAGGCCCGTAGGGCAAGGGGCCTCCCGGAACACCGCCTCCGTTGGGCTGCGGGATGCCCCGGTGGGAGTCGAGGCCATGAGGCTTGCGGCGGCCACGGCGTTGGTGAATCGGGCGCGTCAGCGCCGGGAGCCAGCCGCGGCGTTCCCCTCGGTCCCCAGCCCATGGCATGCGTCCCATTCCGGTGGTCTCCTGGGTCATCCCGCTGGCGGAGGGAGGGAAAGCTGCGCGGACATTTCGCCTTGACACAGGCACCGGGACGTGATAAGGGGAGCCTTACATTCTCTTCTGGAGTCACCTCTAGCTGTCCGGTTCGGCATGGGTCATACCTTCCGTCGTAGATCTTCGGCACCACCTTCTTGTGCGTGCCGTCGCCGGAGTGAGATTTCTCGGTACCACCGCAATGCAAGTGCCTTCCGACGCCGGGGAGGACCGGTAGTCAATTCGAGCACCCGAAGAGTAGCTGGAAAGGATTCATCACATCAGAAAGGAGGCCCGAAATGAAACGGAGAGAAGTGTTCCTCGCGGTCATGCTGCCAGTGGCGATGCTTGTGGTCCTGGGGTTGCTGGCGCAGACCCCATCGGCCGACGCCGCGACCTACATGTACAAGTGGCGGATGAACCAGACCCACCCGGCCGACAGCCCCTTCGGCAGAGCGGCGGATGCCTTTGCCGCGGAGGTGAAGCAGCGCACCAACGGCCGGATTGACATCACGGTCTATCACGCCGGGGCGCTGGGCGACTGGGTGTTGAGCGATGAGATGGTGATGCGGGGCAGCGTGGAGCTGAACCTCGGCCCCGTAGCCCCCACGTATGATCCCCGCCTGAACATCGCCTACTACACGCCCTACCTGTTCAAGACCTTCAAGGAGGGCAAGGCCGCCTATGCCAAGGGGGGCTGGATCAACAGCATGATCGACGACCTGTTTGCCGGCGTGAACATCAAGGGGTTGTCGGTCCTCCCCCTGGGCATGTCTGGGGCCACGGTGCGCAGGGTCCCGCCGAGCCCGGGGGACCCCGATGTCCCCAAGGGACTGAAGATCAGGGTGATGCCCCTCAAGGTCTGCGAGCTGACCTATAAGCGCCTGGGCTACATCCCCGTGTCCATCCCGTATGCCGAGGCCTACAGCGCCATCGAAACCGGGATTGCCGACGGCCAGATGGGCGGTCCCCCCTTCCAGGGCCACGAGTTCCGGGACGTGCAGGGGGCCTGGATACAGTACAACGATTTCGTCGAGACGCACTGGTTCAAGCTGACCCGCAAGCTCTTCGACTTGTTGACGAAGGAGGACCAGAATATCTTGATCGAGGCGGCCGAGCGGCAGGGCGAGAAACAGTGGGAGGTCGCGCTATCCCAGGATGAGGAGTACCGCCAGAAGATGGCCCAGCGGGGCTTGAAGATCGTGACGCCCTCCGAGGCGGAGCTGGAGAAGATCGCCGCGGCCATCCGCGCCGACGTCTGGCCCGAGCTGGACAAGATCGTCGGCAAGGCCATCATGGACATCGCCCGGAAGAACGTCGGAGTCCCCGTGAAGTAACCGGCCAGGGAGCGATCCCCGGCCCCCAGAGCACTCGTGGACCGCAGGAGGCTTGAGCGTGCCTCGAGCCTCCTGCGGCGTATTGGGTGGCGCCAACATGGATGCCTCGTCCTCCTCCGCACCGAGGCGAATTATCTTCGCGATCTGGTACGGCATGGTGAAGGTGCAACGAGCCTTCCTGATCGTGTGCTCTATCTTCATCACCCTGCTCGTCTTCGGCGCGGTCCTGATGCGCTATATCTTCCACTACCCGGGCATGGAAGTCGAGGAGATCGCCACTCTGGTTGCCTTCTGGCTCTATTTCGCGGGGGCTATCTATGGGACTTACGAGCGGTCTCACATCAAGACCGAGCTGATTCACCTCGTCCTGAAGCAGCCGAGGCACTACGCCATGGCGAAATCGGCTGCCAGCCTCATCACCCTGGTGCTGGCCGGCATCATGTCGTACTGGGGCTACACGTTCTTCATCTGGGGCATTCAAAAGTGGGCGCGCTCGCCGGTGCTCCAGTTGCCCATGGTCTACGCCCAGAGCAGTATTTTCGTCGGCGCCCTCTTCATGTCCTTTTACTTCCTCGTGGAGCTGGTGGACAACATCCGTCAGGCTTTGGGCCTGGCACCCGTCAGCATGCCCCCCGGGGTGGAGTAACCAGCCGTGGACATCGTCATTGACCTGACCATCCTCCTTGTTCTCCTTGCCCTGGGCGTGCCGATCCCGTTCTGCTTCATGGCCTCGGTGCTGTTTCTGGTTGTGCTCCACGGCTTCAGCTTCGAGTTTCTCTTGCCCATCTCCTTCTTTGGATTGAACTCGCTCACCCTGCTCTCCGTCCCCTTCTTCATCATGGCCGGGGGACTCATGGGCTCATCCGGGATCGCCGACCGGCTGGTCAAAATCGCCCTCGCCCTGGTGGGGAGGTTCCGGGGCGGGCTGGGAGGGGCCACGGTGGTGGCTACCGCCATCTTCGGGGCCATCGCCGGTCTCTGCTCGGCGGCCGTGGCGGCCATCGGCAGCATCATGATCCCCCGCATGGAAGCCGAGGGGTATCCCCGGGGGCATGCGACCGGGCTGGTCACCGTCTCCTCCGTCCTGGCGCAACTCATCCCGCCCAGCGTCCCCATGATCCTGTATGCCTGGGTCGCCCGCCTGTCGGTGGGGGCCTGTTTCCTGTCCACCGTCGGGCCCGGGATCCTCTCGATGCTGATCTATGTCATCATCAACTGGTGGATGTGCCGCAAGATCCCCACCATCAAGGTCTACCCCTGGGTGGGGCTCTGGCAGCAGACGCGCGAGGTGGGGCAGGCCATCTTCCGGGGCACCTTCAGTCTGATGGGGGCCCTGATCATCATGGTGGGGATCTACGGCGGATTCACCACGCCCACCGAGGCCGCCACGCTGGCAGTGATCTACACCGTCTTCGTGGGCTTCGTCATCTACAAGACATTGAACCTGCGAGAGCTGGGCCGCACCCTCTTCACCACGGCGACCACCACCGGGGTGGTCATTCTGATGCTCTTCTTCGTCATGATGCTCAGCCGGATCTACATCATGCTCAACGTTCCGCAACGGCTCATCAAGACGATGACAGGCGTCTCGGAGAACTACTACGTCATCCTGGTCATGGTCAACGTGTTCCTCATCATCATCGGCATGCTCATGGATGATTTCAGCGGCACCCTCCTGTCGGCGCCCCTCCTGCTGCCGCTCATGAGGCACATCGGCGTCAGCCCCTACCATTTCGCCGCCATCCTGGGGACGAATCTCGGGCTCGGGAACGTGACACCCCCCTGTGCTCCCATCCTGTACCTGGGCGGGCGGATGGCCAATTGCAGCTTCGACAAAATGATTTGGCCGGCGACGGTCTTCATGGTCTTTGGCAGCCTCCCGGTCATCATAATCACCACCTACTGGCCCGGCCTGGCATTGTTTCTTCCTCGCCTGATCATGGGAGTCGAGTAGGGCCGACGGA
>CAZXXV010000089.1:0-2647 GCA_964644725.1 uncultured bacterium | reverse complement strand
GAGGAGCATCTTCAGGACCCGGTGGCGGAAGAGCTACTCCAGGTGTCTCAGGTCCAGCCGGCGTGACGCGTAGAACCAGCCCGTGGCCCCAAACACCCCGGCCGACCCCAGCGCGTGGAGATGTGGGTGGAAGCTCACCAGATCCCCGAAGGTCTGGATGGCGATGATCGCCCCGGGGACGGCTTCGGTGTTCTTCAGTGAAGGTCGCCATGAGATCAGTGTTAGTCGGTACCGACTATTCCCCACAATCGCCCGCCGATCATGATATCCGACAGCGTGACGGGCGTTTGCGCCGTACCGAACGCAGGACTACACTGGAGCGCCAGGGAAGGACAGGCCATGAGCGACAACGAAAGGCTGCTGGCACATCTGACTGAGCGCTACTTTTCCGAGTATCCACATGCCAAGACCGAGCAGGAGCGGGCGGAGCGTGTCCTCATCCGCGGGGGGAGCCACACACTCCGGCTCCTCGAGCCGGCCCCCTTTCGGATCGTCCGGGCGGCCGGTTCCCGGGTCTGGGACATGGACGGTCACGAGATCCTTGATTTCTGGCAGGGGCATTACACCAACATCCTCGGCCACAACCCGCAGATCGTGACGGATGCGCTGATCGAGCATCTATCCCGAGGGTTTGGGCTCCAGAGCGGGATCACCGACAGCATCCAGATCGATTTCGCGGAGGTCCTCCTCCGGCAGATCGGTGCGGAGAAGATCCGGTTCACCTCCAGCGGTTCGCTGGCGACCCTCTACGCCGTCATGCTCTCCCGAGCCTACACGGGACGGTCTTACACCCTGAAGGTGGGAGGGGGATGGCAGGGAGGGCAGCCGTTCACACTCAAGGGGGTGTCCTTCAAGGGCGGGTTCGATCATCCGGAGACCGAAGGTCTCTCCCATGACATCATCGACAAGATCCTTCTCACCCGCTACAACGACCCGGATGACCTCACCGCACAGTTCCGACGCCACGGGGACGAGATAGCCTGCTTCATCGTGGAACCGTGGATGGGGATGGGCGGATTCATGCCCGCAGAGCCCGAGTACCTCCGTGCCGCCCGCGAGCTCACACACCGTTACGGCGCCGTACTGATCTTCGACGAGATCATCTCAGGCTTCCGCTTCTGCGCCGGCGGGGTGCACAGACTCTATGGGATCTACCCCGATCTCTCGACCTACGCCAAGATCGCGGGGGGAGGGATGCCGGTGGCGGCCGTGGCGGGCCGGGAGGAGATCCTCCGGCTCTGCAGCCCGGAGAGCCAGAAGCGGGTGAAATTCGACGGGGGCACCTTCTCGGCACATCCGGCCTCCATGCTGGCCGGGAAGATCGTGGTGGAACACCTCGCCCGGCACGACAAGGAGATCTACTCGCACCTGGGAACCCTGGGGGAACGGATGCGGCGCGGGGTGGAAGAGGCATTCGCCCGGGAAGGGGTCCTGGTCCGATGCACGGGCTACGGTAACGCGGTAGTCCCGGACAGTTCAGTGGGGATGGTCCACTTCCCGCACCGGGAGGATGTGGCCTTCACATCGCCAGAGCAGGTCTGGGACCCTGCCGTGTGCGATGTGGTGCGCCGCGAGAAGGCCCTCAAGCTCGCCCTTCTGCTCGAGCGCGTATACGTCATGCACGGGCTGGGTGCTCTGTCAACCGAGCATACCGAGGAGGACCTCGACTGGCTCTTCTCCGCCTGTGAGGCGTCGGCGCGTGTTCTGAAATCGTTCGAGTAGCGGCTCGAGAAGCTAACGATCGCTCCGGGCCCGTCCGTCGGCATCCTCGTCAGCTTCCCGGTTCACATGGGAGTGGGGGGCAGTACGGGGGCGGCCCCGACCGTGCTCAGGTCACCCTGATCTCGAACCTGCAGCGCTTCCCACCCCTGAGTGTGGAGTCGACCAGCTCGACCCAGCATCATCTCGTACCATTCTTTCACATAGCCTACGGAACAGAGACAGTAGGTGCTCGACAGCCCGGCCGGTCTGGTCTCGACCAGTGTACACAGACAGGCGCCTTCCTCCGCCGGCAGACCCATCCCCGCCGCATGCCGGTCCACGTCTTCGCACTATACCGGATTTCCGCCGGCCGGCCCAATTCCCAGCGCCCAGTGGCCCAGCATCGTCACTACCGAGGAGTCCACCCCACCGGAGAGGGCCACCACCGCGATGCCGTCCCCCACCGTGGCCCACGCAATTTGGGGGGTCAGCTCCACTCCGAAAGAAAGCACAAACCCCAAGGACACCCAGCGCCGGCGCTGGGTACCCGGAACGCTATAGGGAGGCAACCAGGCGATTCGGCAATCTGGCAATCAGGAGTTCCAGGTTACCGGGTACCCTCTGGGTGCGCCAGATTGCCCAGTTGCCAGGTAATCTCCGCCTTCCTACTGCTCTGGGTTGAGGGCGCCGAGCGCTACGCCGTCAAGCTTTTCCAGCTCCTGCGCCACCACGGCCTGGTCGAGTTTGCCGCTCCCGGCGGCGCGATCAGCGGGCGTGCGGCGCGTATGACCTGCGGCGCCCAAAGGCCATATGGGACTGGGAGCCTTACTCGGCAAGCCCCCGAAGCCCTTTCCGGCCCGCGGCGTCGTCACAAGCTCTTGGATGCATCCAGCTACAAGAAATCGGTTGACAGTACAGGACTAATACGGTAGGTTTTCCCGGAAAT
>CAZXXV010000088.1:0-11264 GCA_964644725.1 uncultured bacterium | reverse complement strand
TCCGGTTGATGTCGGTCCGGGTGAGGCCCGGGGCTAACGCATTGACCCGGATCCCGTACTGGGCTAGCTCGAGCGCCATGCACTTCGTCAGCATGGCCACACCGGCCTTGGACACACAGTACGCCGTCATGCGCTGGGCCGGAAAGCCGCTGGACTCCGACGAGACGTTGATGATCTTCCCCTTGCCTCTCGCCTTCATCCGAGCGGCTACCGCCTGGCCGACCAGAAAGTACCCTTTCAGGTTCACGCCCAGCATCCAGTCCCAGTCGTCCTCCTCGAGGTCCAGGAAGTACACCCGCTTCTGCACCCCGGCGTTGTTCACCAGGATGTCGATGGGACCAAGGCGCGTCGTCACCTCTTCCACCATGGACTGGACCATGGCCCGCTGCGAGGTGTCGGCTTTGACAGCGAAGGCCCGGCGTCCCAGCGCTTCGATCTCCCGGACCGCGCTCTGCGCCTCCTCGGCGTGCTTGACGTAGTTGACGGCCACCGCCGCACCCTCGCGGGCCAACCCCAGCGCGATGGCGCGGCCGATGCTACGCGAGCCCCCGGTGACGAGGGCCACCTGCCCTTCGAGCTTCACGATGGTTTCTCCTGTCTGCAATGGAAATGGCGGGCCATTCGCCAGACTTGAAGGTCGCGCCCGGCGCCCGGCGATTCCCGGCGGCTGGGCGGGTGAGGACACGGTTCAGACCCGCAGGCCCTTGACCACGTACTCCTGCGCGAACAGCGTCACGAGGATGGCCGGCGCCAGGGCCATCACCGCCGTGGCGCTCATCAGATTCCACTCGATACCCAACTCGTGGACGAACTGGGCCATCGTCACGGTCAGCATGGGGGTCCGGCTCCCCGTCAGGATCAGGGCGAACAAAAACTCGTTCCAGGTCCAGAGCCAGGTCAGGATTGCCAGGGCGGCGATGCCGGGGACCGCCTGCGGCAGGGCGATCTTGAGGAATGCCCCCCAGCGCGAGCAGCCGTCGATCTGGGCCGCGAACTCCATGTCCGGATCGATCCCGTCGAAGAACCCCTTCATGAGCCAGGAGAAGAAGCAGATGTGGACGCTCATGTGGGGCAGGAGCAGTCCCCAGTACGAGTCCAGGATCCCCAGGCTCTGCTCCACCACGTACAGGGGCAGGACCCAGGCGATGTACGGGATGGCCCGGAAGAGATAGATCAGGCCAAACCACGTGTTGGCCATTCTACCCCGAAAGCGCGAAAGCATGTAGCCGCTGGTGATGGTGACCTGGAGCGAGAGAATCGTCGCCAGCGTGGCGATCAGCCCGCTGTTGAAGAACGACCGCTTTATCTCCGGCTTGGCCAGGACCTCCAGGAAATTCCGCAGGGTGAAGTGCGTCCCCCGATGGACGTAGAAGACCTCCGAGGCGGGACGCAGCGAGGTCAGGAGGATCCAGAGGATCGGAAAGGCGATGAGCAGGCAGATGGCCGCCAAGGAGAGCCCGAAGAACGCGCGCTTCCACCCCGCCTTCAGCATGATCTACCGCGAGACCTCCAGGAGACGGCTGAGCCCCCAGTAGAGGACGCCGCCCACGATCATGATGATAATGGCCCCGATGATGGCGGCGGCCGAGCCCTGGTCGAAATTCAGGTAGATGAAGGCCTGCTTGTAGGCGTAGATGCTGAATACCTCGGTGGAGCGGAACGGCTCCCCCTTGGTGATGACCCAGACGATGTCGAAGACCCGGAAGGCGTCGATGGACCGGATCACGATGCACACCATCAGGACGGGCCGCAGGAGGGGCAGCGTCACCTTCCAGAAGATCAGCCAGGGCCCGGCCCCGTCGATCATGGCCGCCTCGCGAGGTTCGATGGGGATCGATTGCAGGCCTGCCAGCAGAATGATGGTGAACCAGGGCGTCCACAGCCAGATGTCGGTCAGGACCACGATGGCCATGCTGGTCCAGCGGTACAGGAACCAAACGACGGGCTCGAAGCCCAACGCCTGCCAGACCACATTGACGATGCCGAACTGGTCGTTGAACATCCAGGTGATCATGATGGCGGCCACGACCGGGGCGATCATCAGGGGGAGCAGGATGACCGTCCGGACGAGCCGCGCCCCCCGGAACGGCCGGTTGAGCATCATGGCCAGGCTGAGCCCCGCCACCAGGCCCCCCGTCACCGAGGCCCCCATGAACAGGAAGGTGTTGGGCAGGACCGTCCCGTAGAAGAGGGGGTCCGTGAGGATCCGAATGTAATTGGTCAGGCCCACCCAGGTCTTCGTAGGGTGGAAGAGCGGATACACTCGGAAGCTGGCGTTGGCGCCGATGAGAATCGGGATGATCTGAAAGGAGATGAGGATGAGGACGGCGGGAAGGATGAGCGCGAGCATGAACCGCTCGCGCTCGCCGAACCGGGCATGGGCACGGGCAGCCTTCATAGGACCCTCGCGGCGGAAAAGCGGCCGAGCCCGGGGCACCGCTTCAGGCTCGGCCGTGTGGTCACCCGGGAATTCCTATGGCCGGGCTGCGATGTCGTGGACCTTCTGCGAACCCTCCTCCAGGGTTTTCTTGATGTTCTCTCGGGACCCCGTCATTGCCCGGACCAGGTAATCCGCCATGGTCGCGTAGGCCTCGGGCCAGCGCGCGAAGTAGAAGGCCCCGTGGATGATCTTCTCGGATCCGCTGGTCGCCGCCAGGATCTTCCGGAACAGCGGGTCCTCCTTGGCGATCTCCTTCTGCATATCCTCGTTGGGGGGAACGCCGCCGGTCTGCTTCCAGAGATCCACCTGGGCCTCTTTGCTCAGCGTGATCCAGCTCAACATCTCCTTGGCCAGCTTCTTCTTCTCGGGAGCAATGGCCTTGGGGATGGCCCAGCCCCAGGGGTCGCGCCAGGCGATGGACTTGAACTTGGCGCTGGGGCCCATGATGAACGAGGCCACACCCACCTTGCCGGCCACCTTGGACTTGGCCGGGTTGTTGAAATCCCCATAGAAGGTCGTGTCGGCCATGGTGAGGGCCGCGTCGCCCGCCATGAAGATGGCATTGGCATCGGTGCGGGTGTACGTCGGCTGGCCGGGCGGGACGATCTTGTACTTGTGGATGGCGTCCCACCAGAACTCCAGCGCCTGGACCGCCTCGGGCTGCGTCAGGCCGACCTTCCAGCCGCCAGCGGCGATCTTGGCAGTGTCGCGTTCCCAGTATGGCATGAAGAGGTCGCCGCCGTTGGCCCAGATCGACCAGAAGAAGGTGAACCACGAGTGCGGGTACTTCATCCCGCCGACAAACCCGTACTTCACCTTGCCCTCCTTCTGCAGTCGCTCCGACAGCTTGACGAGCTCGTCCCAGGTGTGGGGAACCTCGTTCTCCTTGATCAGGTCGCCGCGGTAGAAGAAGCACCCCATGGTCTCCACGAAGGGGAAGCCGGTGTCGTGCCCCTCCCACCGGAAGAATGGCTCGAAGAGGTACCGGTTGATCTTCTTGATAGCCGGGATGTCATCCACGGGCTCCAGGTACCGCCCCCAGAGCTGCCCCCAATCGTCGTTGTGCCAGATGAGGTCGTACTGGTCGCCGCCCGAGGTGAGGTTGGCCGTCATCTTCTCGACGTACACCTCGTAGGAGACCGGGGCGGCCGTGACGGTGACGTTGTTCTTCTCGGCCCACTGCTTCATCCACTTGATCGACACCTCGTGGATGGGATGCGCCATGTACCCGATCTTCAGTTCCGTGGCGGACCAAGCCGCTGCGGGCAGCAGGCCGATGAGCATCGCCACCAGCCCGAACCACACGTACCTTCTTGCGTGCCGTTGTAAGTGCATGGGCCACTCCTCCCTTGAGAGTTATAAAAAAGCAGAGCCGGACGCATCTCCCGGCCAACCAGCATGAGGGCAAGAACAGGGCGGATTGTTTCTATATACCCCTGACCCGAATGCACTGTCAAGCAATATCGACTGCCCTTTCACATGGCGAAAAGGGACCGATGCGGTACAGAGGTTGATCCACGGGACTTGATCCGGGCAGGGTTCACAGGGTAGGATGCAGCGGTCATGGAAGATCTGGCAGGCAGCCTGCATTTCCTGCATCTGGAGGGAATGGAATGAACAATCAGTCAACGCGTCAGTTCGTGCGGTGGAGCGCAGAGAATGGTGTGGCCACGCTCGTCGTGGATCGGCCGCCGCTGAACGCCCTCTCGTACCAGGCCAAGGAAGAGATCGTCGCCTGCCTGGAAGAGATTGCGGCGGATGCGGAGGTGCGGTGCCTCATCGTGTACGGCGCGGGCGGACGGGCCTTCTCCGTCGGCTCGGACATCAAGGAGTTTCCCGAGGTGACGGCGCGGCGGATCGGCCGGCAGCGCGCCGTCCACGAGCATGCGGTGTACAACCGAGTGGACTTTTTCCCCATCCCGACCATCGCCGCCATCGAGGGACACTGCCTGGGGGGCGGCCTGGAGCTGGCCCTTGCGTGCGATCTGCGCGTGGCCAGCGAGACCTCGAAGCTGGGCATGCCCGAGGTGAAGCTCGGGGTGTTCCCGGCAGGGGGCGGGACGGAGCGACTGCCTCGCCTGATCGGGGAAGCCCGCGCGCGGGAGCTGATCTACACCGGGGATCCGGTGGAGGCCCGCGAGGCGTGGCGGATCGGGCTGGTCAATCGGGTGGCCCCGGCGGGCCAGGCGCTGGCGGTGGCACAGGAGCTGGGGCGGACGATCGCGGCCAAGTCTGCAGTGACGCTGCGCACGGTCAAGGCCGTCATGGATCGCGGGCTCGCCATGGATCTCCTGGAGGCACAGCAGGTCGCCATAGATGCGATCGGCGAGCTGTTCCAGTCAGAGGCTGTCCGGGAAGGGGTGATGGCGTTCCTGGAGAAACGGGCGCCGAGGTTCTGAGACGAGGAGAGGTGTTGCCGCACGATGGTACATCGGCTAAGCTGGTTTCGAGAACATCTGGGCCTCAATCCGGGGCGGATCCTGGACACCCAGGTGTGCGATGTCCCGCTCTCGCGAAAGGTGCCCGGTCTCTTCCGGCACGCGGGCGGGGCGCTTGCGACGGCCGGCCAGCGTCCCGAGGAAACCGAGGCGGCGAAACTCTCTGACCTGATCGAGGACATGGACCGGGCCCGCGTGACCGCGAGCCTGGTGGTCCTCCACGAGGATACGGAGGAGTTCTTCCGCCTTGCCGCGCAACACCCGGGGCGCCTCTTCGGCCTGGCCTATTACGACTCGCTCTCACCCCGCCGGGGGCTAGAGCGGGTTCAAGCGCTGTGCGGCGAGCACCCCGCCCAGATCCTGGGGGTGATGACCGCGATGCCCCGGTTCGGCCAGGACCCGCGGCTGAGGGATTTCGTCCCGCTCTACGAGTATTGCGGCGAGCGGAGCCTGCCCATCCAGTTTTGCGGAGGCGGCGATACGACCGGCGAGGAGGCCGACCGCCCCATGGGCCTCGCCGTCCTGGCAAGGACGTATCCGCGGCTGACCGTGATCTGCCGTTACACCGGGTGGTGGCGCGGGGAGACGCTCACACGCCTCCGTCGGTTCCCCAACCTGTTCTTGCAGGTGGATGGCCTCTCCCTCCAGGACCTGCTGCGCGCGGTCGGCGGCCACAAGCTGTTGTTCGGCAGTGACTGGCATGGCCGGGAGGGCAGGTACTTTGAGCGCGTTGAGGCCGTGCGCCGTCTGCCGCGGTGGCAGCGGCGAAACGTGGGCTGGCGCACCGCCGTCCGCGTGTACGGCCCGCGAATCCTTTTTCCAACATCCGACGCCCACCCGTAGGCATCATCGAGGTGAACACTATGCGAATCCTGCTCGCGTCCTCAGAGGTCGCCCCCTTCGCCAAGACCGGGGGCCTGGCCGATGTCGCGGGGGCCCTGCCGAAGGCCCTGGCGAAGTTGGGCCATGACGTCCGCGTCGTGCTGCCGAAGTACCGGATGGTGGACACCGCGAAGCACGGCCTGAAGCGCATCCTGAGCCCGCTGCCCGTACCGATCGCTGGGGCGATCGAGAACGCCGCCGTGTGGGAAGGGGCCATCGGATCCGTCCCGACGTACTTCATCGAGCACGACGGCTACTACGACCGGAAGGGGCTCTACCAATTCGAGGAAAGGGACCACCCGGACAACGCCGAACGTTTCGCTTTTTTCTCGCGGGCCATCCTGGAGATGACGCAGGCCCTCGACTTCATCCCGACCGTCTACCACTGCAACGACTGGCAGACCGGCCTGGTCCCCACGTACCTGCGGACCACGTACCAGCATGCACCCGAGTTTCAGGGATCCGGCATCCTCTTCACCGTCCACAACCTGGGGTACCAGGGCCTGTTCAAGCCCGCCGCCCTCGCCATCGCGAACCTCGGGCCGGAGCTGTTCAACCCATTCGGCGTTGAGTTCTACGGAAAGGTGAACTTCCTGAAAGCGGGCCTGGTCTTTTCCGACGTGATCAACACCGTCAGCCGGAAGTACAGCCAGGAGATCCAGACGGAGGAGTTCGGCCACGGCCTGGAGGGCGTCCTGCGCGCCCGGACCAGGGATGTCCACGGCATCCTCAACGGCATCGACTACGACGAGTGGCACCCCAGCCGGGACGCGCTCATCGCGGCCAGGTTCTCGCAGGACGACGTGAGCGGGAAGGCGGCCTGCAAGGCGGACCTCCAGCGCGCCTTCGACCTGCCCGAGCGGCCCGACGTCCCCCTCCTGGCCGTGATCTCACGCCTGACGCCGCAAAAAGGCATGGACCTCGTAGCCGAGGCCCTGGACTCCATGCTGGACCTGGACACGCAGTTCGTCCTCCTTGGGACAGGGGACGCGGACTTGCACACGGCCTTCGAGGAGGCGAAAGCGCGCCACCCGTCACGGGTCGGACTGAAGCTCGGCTTCGATGTGGCCCTGTCCCACAAGATCGAGGCCGGGGCCGACATGTTCCTCATGCCCTCGCGGTACGAGCCCTGCGGGTTGAACCAGATGTACAGCCTGGCCTACGGAACGATTCCGGTCGTCCGGGCCACGGGGGGCCTGGACGACACCATCCAACCGTTTGACCCGGAAACGGGTGCGGGGAATGGGTTCAAGTTTGCAGAGGCCACCCCGGAGGCGCTGCTGACGACGGTGCGCAGGGCGGTGGCACTGTACCGCCAGCCGGACCAGTGGCCCCGCCTGATGCGTAACGGGATGGCCTGCGACTTCTCCTGGAACCGGTCCGCCAGAGAGTACGAGGCGCTCTACCGGGAGATCGTGTCTCGACGAGCCGGACGAACCTGAAACTGCGTTCGACCGTCCCCGCTCCGCCACGCGGCCCGGGGCGGAGTCGGCTGTTCGGTGGTTCCCGGCTTTCCTGAACAGTCGAACAGCCGAACCGCCGAACACGCGAACGTTCTTTGCCCCCATCACCGGCGAGATCATGAGCATGCCCGGCCTGCCCAAGCACCCGGCCGCCGAGCAGATCGACGTGGACGACCAGGGTCGCATCCTGGGCCTATTCTGAGGGAGGAGCACGATGGGCACGAGACTCGCGGGGAAGGTCGCTATTGTCACCGGTGGCGCGTCGGGGATTGGCGAGGCCACGTGCCGGCTGTTCGTGCGAGAAAACGTGCGGGGTCTCGTGATCGCCGACGTCAATGAGGCACAGGGAAAGGCCCTTGCGGCCGAGCTCACTGGCGCGGCGAGCGACGTGGTCTTCCAGCTCCTCGACGTGAGCAAGGAGGCCCAGTGGATCCAGGCGATCCAGGCGGTGCTCGGCCGCTACGGTCGCCTGGACATCCTCGTGAACAACGCCGGCCGCGGGGGCGTGCTCACCCGCCCCACCGTGGAGCACACGACCGAGGAGGGGATGGACTTCTCCTGGAGCATCAACGCCAAGGGCCCTTTCTTCGGCATGAAGCACGCCATCCCGGCCATGCGCAAGTCGGGCGGCGGGTCGATCGTCAACGTGGTCTCAATCTACACCATGATCGGCGACGTCCTCGGCACGGCCTATGCCGCGGGCAAGGGCGCCGTGCGGACCCTCACGCGCACGGCGGCCGTGCAATACGCCGCGGAGAACATCCGGGTGAACTCCGTCTTCCCGGGATTCGTCGAGACGCCGATGACCAAGGACCTGCACGCCCAGCCCGGCGTCCGGGAGCACCGGCTCTCTCTGACACCAATCGGCCGCCTGGCGGTCCCCCTGGACATCGCCAACGGCATCCTCTTCCTGGCGTCGGATGAGTCCGCCTACATGACGGGAAGCGAACTGGTGATCGACGGCGGGGTGAGCGCGCGGTAAACCCAGGGGCATGCGAAGGGGACGGCATCAACCGACGAGGGACCGGGGCCGAAACCGGCGGGCTGTGGCGCCGATGGTCAGGCGGTAGGTAGGATGCCCCCCAGGCCTTCCAGGCGGGCGTATCCGTCCCGGATGCTCACGCGTGCCTGCAGGCCAAAACCCGCCCAGTACTGCACGATAGCCTGGGCCAGGCACCGCTCGCTGCAGAGGCTGGGGGTACAGCTCGCCGGATCGCCGGCCCGCGGGACGACGCTCCCGCAGACGCGACAGAGGCCGGGGAACTCTTCCGGCTCCGGCAGGGCGGTTGCCCTGACCTCGTCCTCCATCCCGATTCTGGTGGGCATCACGCCTCTCCCGGCATGACGATTCGACCTCCTCCGCCAGACCGCACGTCCCGCACGGTCACGGAGAAGTTCAGGTTTTCTCCGGCCAGCGGATGGTTGAAATCCAGAGAAACGAAAACCCCAAAGACCCTTAGAGAGTCTTTGGGGGGTTGCGCCGCGCAAAAACCGTCTATGGGGCTTCGGGACCGGCTATCCGGATAAAGCACGGTAGGCGAAGGAGGCCATTGTGTCAAGCAATTTCGGTGTCAATTCGGTTCGGAGGCGGCCCACCCGGGCCTGTTGAAGGAAGGCGAGATCCTCGGAAGAGAGGCTGAGCACACCTATACCTTCGGAGTGTTCAGAGATTTCCGCGCTCTGGCAGCAGCGAGAGCCAATTGAAAACGGACAACTGACAACCGACTACCGGCCAACTCGCCTCACGATTTGAAATGACCAGTTGTCAGTTGTCGGTTTTCCATTTGAAAATGTTGGGTCGTCCCTAGGGACGACCCCTTACTGCGGGCCGGACCTCCTCGGCAAAGCGATGCAGTTGTTCCACGATAGCATCCACGCTGGAACCGGCGAAATCGAAGATCAGGTGGCTCACGCCCAGGCGCTGATATGCCCGGATGTCCTCGACGATCTGGTCGCGCGACCCGATGAACGGCGTCCGGGCTCCTGAGACGGCACTGTCCGTGAACTTGATCGGGGCGCGGAAGGACAGCGTGATCTTCCTGGGATCCCGACCTGCCGCCTCGGCCTGGGATCGCAGGTCGGCTGCGGCCTCCGCATACTCGTCCGGGGAGAGTCCGGCGGGCGGGCGCAGGCCGATGGGATGCCAGCCGTCGCCCAGGCGGGCCGCGCGGCGGATGGCCGCCTTCGTGTGGCCGCCGATCCAAATGGGCGGGTGCGGCCTTTGCACCGGCTTGGGATAGAACCGGATCTCATCGAACGAATAGAACCGACCTTTATAGCTTGGCCACTCCTTGGTCCAGAGTTCCCGGAGGATGTGGATGTACTCGTCGGTCGCGGCGCCACGCTCCTCGAACGTCGTGAGGTTCAGGGCCTGAAACTCTTCGCGCATCCAGCCCACCCCGACTCCCAGGATCACGCGTCCCCGGGACAGGACATCCAGCGTCGCCACCATCTTCGCCACCAGCATGGGGTTCCGGTAGGGCAGGATGAGGACGCTGGACCCGAGGGCCACCCGCTCGGTCACGCCTGCCAGGTAGCTCATCACCGTGAGCGCGTCCAGGTAATGCTGCGCCGCCTCCAGGTCGAGGCTCCCATCCGGGGAATAGGGATACTTGGACTTCGTGACCTTCGGGATCACGATGTGATCAGTGATCCAGATCGAATCGTACTGGTACTCATCCGCGGCCTGGCCCAGCCGTCGGACGCTGTCCAGGGTTCCCAGGGAACCCCGTGTCGGAATGGGGAAACCGAAGCGCATCGGAGCCTCCTCTGGAATCCGGTCGAGATGTTGGCAGGCGCCCCGGCGGACAGCCTATCCTCGGAGCACCTCCGCGACCTTGGCCATCGTTGCAGCGGCCTCGTCCACGTCGGCCGCCGTCACGTGCCGGTGGGTCAGCCAACGCAGGGTGTCCTGCTGCTGCGCCAACACATAGACGTTCTTCTGCGCCAGCCGCTCCATGACCGTGGCCGCGGTCACACCCAGGCCCGACACCTTCGTCCGGACGATGTTGGTCTGGACCTTGGCCACGTCCACGGCGACGCCGGGGATCGTGGCCAGCTTCTCCGCCAGGCGTTTCGCGTTGGCGTGGTCCTCTGCCAGCCGGTCGATCATGGTCTTCATCGCCACCAGGCCGGCCGCGGCGATCACGCCCGCCTGCCGCATCGTGCCCCCCAGCATCTTGCGCATCCTGCGGGCCACGTCAATGAACTTCTTCGACCCCACGATGACCGAACCGACCGGCGCGCTGAGCCCCTTGGACAGGCAGAAGGTGATGGAATCGGCATGCGCCGCGATCTCGCGCGCCGGAACCCCCAGCGCGATGGCGGCATTGAAGATGCGCGCCCCATCGAGGTGGACCGGAACCCCGTGCCGATCCGCCACCGCCTTGATGGCCGCCATCTGCGCGGGGCTCGCGACCATACCCCCCGCCACGTTGTGCGTGTTCTCAACGCTGATGAGCCCCGTCACCGGAAAGTGGATGTTCGCCCCGCGGATGGCCGCCTCGACGTCCTCGGGCGCCATGACCCCGTCCTTTCCGGCGACCCGGTTGACCACGAGCCCCGCCAACCTCGCCATCCCGCCGACCTCGTACCAGAAGATGTGGGAGTCCCGCTCCAGGATCAGCTCCTGACCGGGCGTGGTGTAGGCCATGAGCGACACCAGGTTACCGGCCGTGCCGCTCACCACGAACAGGCCGGCCTCCTTGCCCAGGAGGGCGGCCGAGTACTCCTCCAACTCCCGCACGGTGGGGTCGCCTTCCCGCCCGTCGTCACCGACCCTGGCGGTGCGCATCGCCTCGCGCATTTCTTCCGTCGGTTCCGTGATCGTGTCGCTCCGAAAATCGTTCTTGCCATTCAACATGAGCAGCACCTCCCTTGGAGTGGAATTCGTGAAAGAGCGTTCAGGTCCTCAGGCGCGGGTCCAGCACGTCCCGCAGCCCGTCGCCGGCCAGATTCAGACCCAGCACGGTGATGGCGATAGCCACGCCGGGGAAGATCGTGATCCAGGGCGCCGCCTGCATGTACACCCGACCCTCGCTG